>JBGOYR010000005.1:0-21099 GCA_041479765.1 Bathyarchaeia archaeon
AGATGCTTCGGTCTAGTTGACGTGATCGGTTGAAGTCGAACACCTTCTCCAGCAGCGAGAATCACCGCTTTCATCATCATTTCTCTCCAGTAGCTTCTCTAACAAGACTTGCCGCTTTCTTCATTATTCCCTTCGCCGCTTTTAACGATTCACCCTCAACCGTCAGCCTTATGACAGGCTCAGTGCCGGATGCCCTCACCAAAATCCAGCCATCCTCAAGAGTTAGGCGAATTCCGTCAATTGCCGAGAAATCACGGTAGGTTGGAAAAGCCAACTTTAGATCTTCGCCAGCCTTTTTGGTAGCTATGTGCTTTTTCTGGTTTCTGCAGGCTATGTTTTCTCTAAGTGTCGGGTATTGGGGTGCTTCAGCGATGAATTCTGACAGTTGCTTGCTTTCGTCTTCCAAGGCTTTCAGAAGTAGCACTGATGAAAGTATGCCGTCAGGGCAAAAATGGAATTTTGGATGCATCCATGCTCCACAAGGTTCACCTCCGAAAATGGCATTGTGTTCCTTCATTGCTTCTGAAACGTAAACATCACCAACCTTCGTCCTGACAACCTTTCCACCTTGTGCCTCCACCATTTTCTCAACGCACATTGAAGCTTCAACATTGGTTGCCACGACTCCGCCACCCTCCTTCTTTACCGCATAAGCAGCATACGCCGCCAAGGCACGGTCAAAATCTACGAATCTACCTCGTTCATCAATGAAAGCCGCCCTGTCTCCGTCACCATCGTAACCCACGCCTAGGTCTGCCCTGAACTCTCTAACGATTTCCGACAAGTTTTCTAGAGATTCAGTGTTTGGCTCTGAATTTCTGGCCGGAAAGAATCCATCAGGCTGTGCATTCAGCGGCGTGACCTTGCACGTTAATTCCGAAAAAACTGTCGGGGCAAGGTTGTACGTTGCTCCGCATCCAGGGTCTACGACAACGTGCCACTTCTTATGAAGTTTCACGTTCTTCCCAATCATTTCAACGTAGAGACTGCTCTCATCAACAGACCAAGCTTCACCTATGTCTTGCCAGCCCGCAAACCTGAACTCTCCACCTTCAATGATTCTCTCGATTCTGTCTTGGCATCTTTCATCATAGGCCATACTGTCCTTGTTGAAGATCTTTATGCCGTTATACTGGGGCGGATTGTGCGAAGCTGTGATCATCACACTAGAATCCGCGTTCAGTCTCCTAGTCAAGAAAGCTAACACAGGTGTTGGCACGATCCCTAGGCAAGCCACACTTGCTCCGCCAGCCAAACAGCCAGAAACTAGGGCGTTCTCAAGCATAGAACCAGAAACTCTCGTGTCTCGAGCCACCAACACTTTTCTGGCGTTTGAAAAAGTGATTAATGCCGAACCTACTTGAGTTGCCAGAATAGGCGTCAGCTCAGCGTTGACTAGACCGCGAACTCCTGAGCTTCCAAAGAGTTTTGATTTCAAATCACTCAAGCTTCCCAGTTTGTTCATTGTTCAAGATTGAGGTGCTGCATGTACCTACACAATCTGAGTGAAACATTACTTTAGGTTTAGCGTATTCATTGAGCATTGGCGTCGATCTGGATAGGAACAAACCCTGTATCCGATTCCCGCAACGGCATTGAAGCTTCATTTTCGCTCAATCTTTGTTAGGAATCGCATCAACTGCCCTTTTGTAGGATGCGTCCCTTTAGGGCTGGAGATGTAGTAGGCAGCAACTGCGTTGGCCAGAGTCAGTCTGGCTCCTTCTGAAAGTTCATTGGCGTCTCCTAGGATGTTTCCCGCATTCCATGCGTCTCCTGCCCCAGTTGCCCTTAAGACCGGAACCCTGAAGGCCGGGACAACAGTTTCGCAGTTTCCAGTGAAAGCTGCAGAGAAGCTCGTCGCGTGTAAATCAATCCTTGCAGACAAGTGCGTTGCCAGAATCCTTGCAGCTTTTCTTGCAGACTCTTCAAGCCGCAGTTTTCTGCCAAATCCTTTCATTTTATTACATAGCAATGATGCGAAGCAAATTGCCTCGTTCTCATTCACGCTCAAAATGTTGACATTCTTGCCTTTCAAGACACTCCTCACAAGCTGCGGAATCCTCTCCGCGTTCGGTATTGGATCTGCCGTGTCGTAGTAGGTTTTGCCTTTCCCCTTGGTTCTGACGTGGCTGAAAACAGTTCTGGCGAGTTCAGTACCGAATTGCTTGGTTCCGGCCCAGTTGAAAACGCACACATAATCCGCATTCTTTATTATCTCAAAGTCTTCATCATTCAGATCGTGTGGACCAAAGCGCGCTAGATCGCCCACGTCGCGAAGCATGACATTGATTCTGCCACTTTTCGTCTTGAACTCTATTGCAGTAGTTACTGATGGTTCTTTGAGCATTTTCAGATGAGAAAGGTCAAGCTTGAGGTGTTTGAGATAGAACCTGAGAAGCTGGGCACCGAGGCCATTCGTGCATATGATTGGAGTTACATTTGCGCCTAGTGCTGCCAAGGCAGAGGCCGTATTGACTGCGTTACCACCTCTGGTGTCTGTTTGCCTGATTCTGTCTATGCTACCGCCTTTCCTTCTGGTCACGTTTCCGATGCTTTTACAGAAGGTTTTTTCGTCATAGTCCAGACTTATGAATCTGTCTAGGAAAAAATCCGGCATTGCAACTACATTTAGCTCCCGTTCTGAGCCTCTTAGGAATTCCTGTGTTTCTCTGAGAAAATCGTCGTACAAGGTCTATTTCACCTGATCTCTGCGTGGACTACCGGATCGAGTACTTTGTCTCATAAAGTATTTTAGCGTGACTAATCCAGTGCGGGGGTTCTTTGGAGCAAGGTTTTGCTTCTACAAGGAGACGCGTTTGAGGTAAGACTGAACATATGCTGCTTCTGTCGTCCATCATGGTTTTTCTTGCGAGTGTCTTCTGTTTCTCTTACAAGTCTGGAAGAATGAGCGCCACAGTAGTAAACTGTGTTTGTAGGATTTACTCCGTCTCCTTGATCGTTCTTGCATAGGTGTTGTTGACTGCTACAGCAGTTCTTTATTTGAGAAAGCCAGAACTTGGAGAGAGCGTTTTGCTTCTGCAATTCTGGAATTGCTGGTCATTTGAGTAGTAGGCGAACGCAAATCCATATGATGTCTCCAAAGAATAGGGCTATTATCAAGCCTGCTGTTATGAAGATGAGCATCGGCAGGCCAGGTGTTGCCAAAACCCTGTTTTCGATCATTCCGCTTTCAGCGGCTTTTGCCAGTCTTCCGACTATTTCGTCTCTTGTTTCGTCTCTTGGTATGACGATTAGCTTCCGTTTGAATTGTGGTTCTTCTTCTATGTCTTCTAGGGGGTATAGATGCCATTTCTCCTTCAGTTTGCCGATCGGCATCTTGTAACCAGTCAGCAAAACCAGAATCTTCTTTCCTAGCGGTTCTTTCTCTTGGCCTCCTTCGAGGAGTTTCTTGCCAGTTCTGAAACGCCAGAAAACGTTTCGTAAGAGGATGTAGATTGCTGTTGCAGCGGCAAACAGCACGGCGTTGCTGAATACCGTTATGGGAAACAGCATCGTTGAAATGGGCGAGTTTTCTCCAGAGATCGGCGTGAAAATACTTGTGGGGTAGAATGGCAACGCGAGTGCTAGGCACATGAGGGCTTTTGCGTCGGCACCTCCGAAGCCTCCTGAGTAGAAAAGTATCACGGAGAAAGCTGCGGTCAAGCCGAAGCTAATGCCGTAGAGCAATAGCCCTTGAGGTTCATAAAGGCATATCTCAAGAAAAGTCAGGACGAACGCAAGTGGGGCAAAAACAATCCAGACGGTGTTGCTTACCTCTCTTATTTTGTGATCGCTCCACGAAGCATAAAGTAGAAAGAGCAAGGCAATAGCGGTTCTTGCGATACCGAGCAGGGTCTCCAAAGTTGGCACCGTAGCAGTTCAAGATTCTTCTGTGGTTTCCGTATTTAATGGTTGAGATTCCTCCCCAAGAAGAGGAACCAGTTGATCAAAAAGGAAGTCTTTAGAGTGACTAGCTTGTTTCGGCTTGGTCTGACCATTCCATTGTTTGACCAGATGAAGACACTACTTTGAAATAGTATGTGTCATGAGATGTCCATGTGTAGGTGAATGTAATCGTTACGATCGAGCCTCTTGCAAGCGTTATCGGAAGTGCTTGGGTTGGCGTCTGTTCTGTTCGATTTCCGAGTGATGCTCCAGCGTACACTTTTATTATTTCAGTGTTCGCTGTTCCAGAGTTTCCGACATCAATGCTGATCGTCTTGGTACTGCCTTGTGTATAGAATCTTACGTTTGACTTGTACAGCATTACTCCTGCCTGTTGACCAGCGCTACTCATGTACGTCATAATCCAGGCGTACGTGACGACTATGGCTGCGACAGCTATGACGATTAGCAGCAGTGTGGCCAGTATTGGCGATATTGCTTTTCTGGATTTGGACAGGTTTGTTGTGTGCATGATTTCACCTTTCTGTTGTGTGTAGGAAATCTTCAGATTGCTTATTTAACTTGTATGAACTGACAATCTACATTCCCGATAAACTACACCCTCTGCCGTTGCTTAACTTCCTGTAGTTATTGTCATTGTTGGTGGGTATTCCACAGTTATCCAGAGCCCTGTTTGTTTGCCAGATTCTGATGCGTAGATCGGCCTTGAGCCGTCGAACGTCGCAACTGCGCCGAACCAAGATACGTCCAAAGCTGACGTGAACGCCACCGGAAATCTTGTTACAGGAAGCAGCTCAATCGTTCTCGTAACGCCATCTACTTTCAGAGCTCCTGTTTTGTCTCCCGACACTGAATCGAAGACGTAGAGTTGCTGGTTGGCGCTACTTCTGAACACTATTCCAGCGCCTTTTGTGCCTGTTATCATTTGACTCCAGTGGTGCTCCCAACGTGAAGCCGAGTAATTATAGAAGACCCCTGTTGCGGTTGAGACTATCGGATAACCGCTTGCTGTTCCGTTTTCGGTTTGGGGCTGCCCGGTTGAAGTTGTCAACTTGATCGGACAGAGGTCTGTAATGTTTCTGCTTCGCGTTGATTCTACGAACATCAACCGAAGCTGATACGTGTAGTATGTTGCGTTAGCCGGCAAAGTGAGCACGACGTGTGCATACAGATTTGGACAGTTGTCAGCACCGCCAGACCACTCGGACTCCTGATGGACTATGTCTCTCACAATTCCATGGTGAATCGAGTAGGCCTCGCGAGCACCATATGTACTCGCTTCATTGTTGATTCGCATAAAATTGACTGTGCAGGATGAAGTTCCTACAGTTGAGGTTAACGTGAACTCGCCGCTGAATTGCAGCCTTAGAATGCCGTTTGTTAGTAGCCTATTTGCCTGGTCATCGCCGTTGAAGTATCTATTAGTGAATGCGTACTGGGTTTGAGTTGCAGTGTCGCTTCCATTCCACCATATTGTGATCTTTGAAACTTTGCTGTTCATTAAGAAAACCAGCATCGTCCTGCCATTGAACACGCTTGCGTTGTTGGTTAAGCCCAGCGGGATTCTATAGTCTGATGCCCAGTCTTCGATTTGGAATGGTACTTCGCGGTTTACGCCGTTCACAGTTTGGTTCACGTGAATGGCTCTAACTGGTACAGGCGGAATCGGTTTCGCGAACGTTGTCAATTGCAGATTTTGTCCCAACCATCTCATCGTGCCGTTTTGCAGTACCTCTGTGACAATCGTCAAGTTTTGTTGCGATGAGTATAAGTCTTGAGCAGGCCAAATCCGCAGAAATGTTGCGTCGATTCTCCAGCTGTCTTGGGTCAAATCGCCGACTTCATTGCTGCCTTTGAATCTAATCGTAAACGTTGAGGAGTCCAAGTATGGGGAAACTGAAACATTATTCCATCCGTTTGCAAGACTTGCGAAAAGGTTATGCCACGACCCACTGTGCCATGCGTCAACTCGGAGATTTTCGGTGGTGCTCGAATTAGCGTAGATGACCAGCTCTTCTATGGTTCCGTTGGAGTTCGCATTTGTCCATTGAGCCTCTAGGTCTAGCTCATAATCGTGTCCACCAAACGCAACGTAGATTACTTGTCTTCCAGTTGTTTCAACATTGCTCCAGTTTACTCTGAACCCGTTAGATAGGAATGAAACAAAATCGGCTGAGCCGCGAAGGGCAAACGTATTGGCCGCTGTTCTGTCTCTCCACTGAACAATCTTTGTGCTCAAAGTTTCCATTTCGTTATCCGAATCAGCCAAACCAGTTGGGTCTTCAAACCACGTTGCACCTCTTTCTGTCGGCGATGTTGCTGCACCAAATGCCACTTCGGAGGTTGATCCTCTTGCTGTTGCTGCTGGACGTCCTTGAGTCGCTAGCATCACAAGTTTTGGCTGAAAACTGACACTCGTAATATCTTGGGTGCCTGTTGAGGTTGGTGAGTTGAAACTTCCTACGTCATAGTATCCGCCTTTGAGTGCAAGATAGAAAATCGGAGTGTCAGCAGCTGGAGCGTCGCTCTTGCTGAGTCTAAAGCCATCAGGTAGAAATTGGTTGAAATCGACAATTGCATCTTGACCGCCTGATGTTGGATCCAATAGGAGAATGCATGAATCAGTTCTTTGCTGTTGCCATGTATCCATATTGTTTCTCCCATCTTCTGAGTCAGCAACTATTGCTCCTCTTTTTGTTGAAGACGCTGCAAATCCCAAGCCCATTTCAGCATGGGCCGTGTTTGTGCCTGTTGCTTCGGTGAAGGTCCAAAGAAACACTGCAAAATCAGGCTGAAAACCAACCCCTGTTACGTCCTGGGTTCCTGGTGTTGCTGCCAGACTGAATGAGTTTGTTTTTGCATTGGTTAGATCCGCTCCGCCCAAAGCAACATACTGTATGATGTCTGCTCTAGCCTCGTTTGTCTGCCAATCTAGGGTAAAGCCGTCATTGTTGAAGCTTGTTATGCTTGCTTGAGCTGACCTTGTTGGATCTCCATTGGACAGGATTATGATCGAATATGTTGCAGATCTCTGTCTTCCGGCATTTGAAGAAGCGGCACCATCGTCTGAGGCAAAAGCAACCCCGCAATTCTGGTATGCTCCTCCATCATGTGTGGCAAAACCATGACCTACTCGGATTCCTGCTGATTCGCCGTAAGAGGTCTGCCTTGTCCACCAGAAAATGACTGCTTTGGGAAGAAAGCCAGTGCCGGTGACTATCTGGGATCCGGTGGTTGTCGCTTTTGCAAACGTTCCTTTTTTGACAAGGAAATCTGTCCTTGCTTCAGTTAAAGTGTCGAAGATGCCGTCAGCATTTTGCTGAGCGGCAAAGTTGCTGTGCGTTCCCTTATCTGGAGAAGAATCCACGTCTGATATGTCGTTGTCGACATAATCTTCCCCTGATGCTGTTGTGCTATTCCACGTTGGTGTAATTGTGTAATGGCTGAACGAAGAAGCCACAACAATGATTCCTCTTTGGTCTTCTACTTGAATGACGTAGGAATAAGGGTCTACTGCAGATGGCATGTCGATCTGGTAGGTGCCGTTTGCATATGATATTGGTTCATTGTCTGGACTGATCTGTGTCCACTTCGAGCTTGCAGTTTCATAGCGATAGAACCTGAAATTCTGTTTTCCAAGGTTTATCAGCGGCTCACTTTCATCCTTATTTATGCTGAGAAATGCTTGACTATCCTTCGAATTGATGATGTCTACGTCGAGTCTGCAGGAAGTCTCGTATGTTATTCCATAAATCCCAAGACCAGTCAGGTTGTACGTTACAGCTAGGTTTCCTGTGCTGAAACTTTGGTTCGTGAACCAATATGTTCGCAAGTCTGAATGACTCGCGTTCAATGAGGTTCCCCATTGAGGGTGCATGTTTGCTACGTTCGCTAGTCCGCTGCGAAGATATTCCAAAGCTAGTGTTCTTGCATAAGAAGAGTTGCCAGTAACTTGCAGAACTGAGCCGTAATAACCAATCGTAAAGCCCAGAATCTGTTTTATAGCAAGGTTGGTTTCGTCTATTGCACTCATGACCTGTGGTTGGTCACGGATTGTACTATTCCGGATGGTTGAATAAGTCATTACAACCGTCGCTATCAGAATCACCGCAACGAACAAAGCCGCAATAATCGAAAACTGCCCTTTGTTGTTCACTTCTACACTCCTCCTGTCTGTCCAAGCTGCAAAACCACGAGCCTTGAGGTACCGGCAGCGGTGTACTCAGAGCGGTACAACCTGGGCTTATAATCACAAAGAATCCCGAGTGCTGTCAGTCTGATATCTGGTGTCCGTGTTACACCCAGTGCAAAAAGTGATCCTTTGAATCTTGTTGTGCCATTAATTATGGCGGGGTGTCTGTAGATTGCCCCGGGGTTCCAGTTGCCCACTTGTCCAAAGACATAAGTTGTGACATTCAGGTGGTAGGTGCCTGTTATCGATGATGGCAGAGCTCTTGTAGCGGTGTGATATGGTGATGGATAAACACCATAATAGTTGCAGTAGTATCGAGCTTGATTTGACAAGTAGACGACTCCTGGAAGCTCTCCTGTGATCCAAGTACCATCGTAAGCGTATGCTTGGCTATCCAGGCCTCGAAGGAATGCGTTGAGTCCGGCTGATCCAACGTTCCTCATTCCGTAGATACCCCAACCGTTTTGTTCGTTCGGGAATAGTCCCGTATTACCTACATAGTAAAGCGGATAACCCACTATGCTTGCCCAAGTCCAATTGTACTGCAGCACTCTTTTTCCTAAAGTGTAGCAGTAGAGAGCGTACGAGCCGTGCGCATCATCATATCCGACACCTGAGCTTGAATAGTATCCGCTAGGAATGGGAACCGCTTCTCCAAACGTGTTTATCACTACAGCGTTCTGAAGTGTTTCGTCTTGAATTGAGGTGCCATTCAGTATTTGCGCGAGCTGCGCGGTATTCTGGATCATTATGGTTTTTTGGAAGTATGGTGAGAGTAGATTGTATAGATCCTCTGCCAAGCTTTGAGAAGTGTATCCTGTAATCCACCATCCGTTAGCGTTGCTGCAGTTCAGTATATATAGTGTTCCTCCTCCGCCGCCCTCTCCAACTTTCTCTGGGGTCACGCTGAAAGTCACGTTAGAAGAAGCAACTAGATAAGAGGCAGCATCAGACTCTATGCCTATGCTTCTAGCGTTCGATATGGACTTCTTAAGAGTGTAGAGTGCTCCTTCATTGTTTGACGCCTCGTAAACTGTCAGATTGTAAACTATATTTGGAGGCAGACAAGCAGAGAGCACTATCTGCAGTTCACCCCAAGCGGGATCATCTGTTGGCTTGAACGTCGTCTGGCTCAGGTCATGGTTGACATCCAATGTTTGAAGAGTCGTCAGAGCAAGTCTTCGTAGGTTTAGTGGCGAAACCTGCCGTGGCGAAGGCAAAACGGCGAACAGTGAAGCTATGATGAAGGCTCCGGTGATGATCATGATCACTAGGAATATTTCGATAGTACGCATCATACTAGCCGACCACCGGATAACCTTCTAGGCTCCACAGCGAGAGTTTGGCTTGATAGGCTATGCCATTGACTAGGACTTGGCGTACATCGGTTGCGACCCATTCCTTACCTTCTGGCACCTCTCCGAAAGCCACTGGAAAGGCCATAGAGCTTATCCCCCAAGGCATCAAGACGACGCCATATTCATTGCTGCTTTGATATGTGACAACTAGAATCCCCGGGTTATACGTGGGAATGGTAAGGCTATGATAGGTTTTTTCCGTTCCATGACCATACACAATCTTCCCGAGTTTTCCTGTCGAGTTTTCCATCGGCATCTCGCGCAGAGTGAAGTCCTCAGTCAACAGTACAAAGGTTGCATTGTAGAATACTGCTGACTCTGGAGGTCCCTGATTGTGCACATCATAGCTATGTGCAAGCAAAACCCGTTTGTCCTCAAAACTATCAACAAAAGGAATCACGTAGCGCTTGACACCACTAACCCGTTGGTGATAGCCTATTCCGACAAGTCCGCTCATGTGAGCATATGCAATCAAGGCGTAGGAATCTTCACTGGCGATGTCCTGCACTGTCAAGAACGCTGAGCCTGCATCATTGGTGAAGGTTCTTCCAAAGAAACTCGTGTAGTAGGGGTGGCTTTGTCCCTGTTTCTCACCCACTTTAAGAAAGCAGTAGCTTACGGTGGCATTTGGAAGTGGAAAGCCTATTCCGAATACTTTCACGTTCAGTATCAACGGATTTTCTGCTCGAGTTTCTGTTATGGAAACCATTATTGTTGGCGTTATGGTCAGTTGGAACCCGTGAGTGTTGTTTATTCCGAGCAGCTTTGATGCTGAGGAATAGTTGATGGCTAGGGTGTAAGGAACTAGTAGGAAATCCCCAAATCCCATTGTTATGTTGTTGTAGTATAGCCCTGTCGGACCGAAATAGACTGGTGTTCCTGTTGATGATTGCAGTCGCATGAGCGAGAACGGGCTAAGCCTATACTGGGTGAATTCAGGATCCTGCAAGCCGAAAGCTGCCGGAGTGCTGTTGGTTTTTCCCCATTCAAGCGGGTAGCCTGGGTTCAGCAATACGTTGTCTAATACGTCACTGCATTTAGTTGCTAGGACTCGATGACGCTGATACAGGACTGCGGTTTGGATTGTCTGGTTGAAAAGACTGATGAAAAGCAGTATGGCTGCTAGGAAAACCGTTACCGAGATCATGTGATCTATGGTTGCTCCAGTCACTTTTTCTTCCTTCTCAGTCACCAAAGCGCAGGGTTATTGTGTTGTTCGGGTGCTTCTCTGCGCTCACACAGGCATGCGTTGAATTGCTAGTGAAGGTGGATGGCTGCCATCGAACATTAGGACCCAAAATCACTGAGGTAGTTACTGTCGTTCGTGTGTTTGCCAAGGTGAGCGTCAACTTCAGAACCTTGCTTGAATTCGTTGTTGTATTTGAGACAGTCTTCAGAATAGCAGTTCCTACATAATGATTATTCTCTATGAATGGTGGAAGCCCAGGGGAGTACGTTGCCGTTCCTGTTGATATAGTTTCATGATTCAGCGAAAAGTACAGTTGTTGCATCGTGCTCCCAAGATGACTAGCCGCATCTTGAAGTGCAAGAGCTCTTCGTGAATCCACCCAAATGTTCATCAGCCAGTTCGCTGCCAAAGGAAAAAGAAAGATCTGCAGTATCAGCACGGGAAGCATAATCATATACTCGATTGTTACATGCGGCATCCCATATTCCTCCAGGCCAAGACTACATGTGTAGTCCTAGTGAAACAATCACCTCGCCCGTGTAAAACTGCAGGATTGAGCCGTCCGGTACGTCAACCTCTTCTTCTACATTGTCAAAATGGAAGAAATCTTGATCGAAACCCAAGCTCGCCTTCGGGACAACGACTCGTATCTTGATCTTGTTGACGTCGCTTTCTGTTTTTACTGAGACGGTGCTTCCAACAAGAGTTATAGATTGTGAGTACCTGGGATGGGTTCCAGAGGAAAGGATAGGTAGATACAGCTTGAAATAGTTCTTCACTTCTCCGCCTGTAGATATTGTCGAGTTTAGCATTCTTATTGACGGCGAAGCTACTACTCTTATGTAGTTGCCATCGTTCATTGGCGCTTTCTCAATCACAAAAACGTGACATACTAGTGCGGAAGTTCCCATTTGAAGAAAAGATCTGTCTGAGGCTGGCGATATTCGTTCATGATAGTTATTGCCGATAGAATACTTGCTCATGGGCATATTGAACAAAACAATACCTGTGCTGTAGTTAGCGAGGAAAACGTAACCCACACCCTTATCCACGTAAACGCTATAGTTCAGAGCTAAAGATTCGAAGTTGACGAGACCGAACCTACTTGCATAGCGAGTCGTTTGAGCCCGGCCAGTAGTCCAAGCTACGTCATCCATTTGCAGTCCGGTCGTCTGCATGAACTGCTTCATTGCGCTGAATTCGTTCTCAGCTATCCTTGCATTCAGAAAGTTGTTTGCAAAGACTATTGTGACGAGAAGCAAGACAACCACGGAGCTTGTCAGTATGACTGAAGAGATTGCAGGACTGACTGCTTTCCTGTCTCTCCTAAAGCTGTGAGGCGGGTTCTTGATTTTCGTCGTTTTTCCTCCTATCCGAATTTGATGAACATCGGGACCACTTTAGCGGCTATCACAGCGATTATTACGAGAAGGGAAGCATGTTTGAAACCTCCCGCAATGGATTCCTCGCTGATCTTGCCCCCAACCAATCCTATTAGATAACTATGGAAAATGCACGACGTGGTGAAAATCGTTATCATTGGGCTCAAGTCTTTCGGCGTTTGTCCTGCTTCAGCTACACCGAGAGTGCCTGATGTGAACCCTATCATCATTGTTGTGGTTGCTACAAGAAGAATCGCGGCGAAATAGGGCATCAGAATGTAGGGGCGCACTGCCATTTTCTTTTCTTTATCAACCTCTTGCGTCAGGTTGCTGAATCTTGCTAGGGACTCGATCATGGCTATTGTCCCGCCACCGACGTCTATTGTTTCGACCAGCAAGAACATGATGATCTGCGTCATCCAGCTTCTGGTTCTCTTGAGAAAATCCATTATGACTTTTCTGACAGGGACTCCCCATGAAATTTCCGAACTTATTTTGCGCAGTTCTTTGCTGAATTCACCATAATCGCGGCGAGAGAGACTCTCAATGCATTTCTCTGGCGACAAGCCTGTTTTTCTGACTTCCGTTAGGTCTCTCAGAAAGCTGTTGATTCCAGCTTCCGTACTGATCTTTTTAGCAGACAGTCTTGCATGAACAACAGCAGCCGGCGCAGTCGCAACAAATAGCGCCATCGCAATCGCTGTTGGCAGATCGACTATCGTCTGAATAGGGTTAAGGAAGGGTATGTCAACGAATCCCATGAAATCTGTGAGTAGCAGAAACAGTGTTATGGCGACTGCACTACAGATTCCAAATACTTTGTATGGTCGCATCTCTACGACCGGTGTCTTTGGCTGCATGCTGTGAGCCAGGTAGATGAACATCATTGAAAGCATGGGCGTAAACAGGTAAGTGTACAGGATTATGCCCGAGGATAGCCCCATACCAACGCTGTAAATGGATTCAACGCTGAACAGGATGTAGAAGCACAACGACATCAAAACCATGACGATGATGAAAGTTTCCAGAAGCATTCCAAGTCTTTCAGCTGCGGCTTTGACACGCAAAGCCCTTGTCTTGAAAATGTCCTCAGTCTTCCGTTCGAGAAAATGACCAATGTCGCCGCCGATTATGACTGTTGATGCATAGCCTGAGAGGAAGTCTTTGTAGACGTCAAGCGGGTTTTTCTTTGCCGCTATCTCCAAAGCTGATAATGGATCTATGCCGAAGATCTCTACATCTTTTCTGATTTCTCTCGCTTCGCTTCTCATGGCTGGCATCAATTCAACTTCAGAGAGTCGCTTGAAACTCGTGTAAGGCGCTATACCTCCTGAAGCCATGATGCTGATGTATGCGGCTGAAAAGGGCATCTCTCTTTCCAAGCTGGTTGCTCTTTCGCCTGCTCTCGATAAGGGTATTAGCAGAAATCCAATCATTATGTAGAATGGAAGTGGCACCAAGAAGACTATCGGCATGAAACCATAAAGAACCAGAACAACAATTGATACAATCGACACTGGAAGTGTTAATGCTGCAAGGAAGAACATTAACGAAACATACGTTTCTGGGTAAATCTTGATTTTTGCTTGTTCCAAGTAGTTCCTAAACTCGAAAACATGCTTCAGAAAGAAAGGCGCTACTCTGCCGAAAAGGCGAAATGACCACGCTTCAAGTGTCCTTAGATATTGCAATAGCTTTCACCTCTTCTCCAGCAAGAATCTTCTCATAGATCTGCTTGGGCCTTGCAGAGTATTCTGCGATTATGGCGGCCACATCCTTGTAGCTTCGGATGTTTCGTTCTCTCATCCAGTGCAGAACCTCTTTGCGCCTATCTATCTCAGCAAGCAGGTCCTTCTTGTTGGCACCCAGTCGTTCGGATATTGAAGACAACAACACACTTCTGTCGAATGTAGACAGATGCTCGTCTTTGGCCGGTTGCCACTTGAAGATGGGTCTGTAGTCTTCGAAGTCCGCGATCTCACTGATATTCATGACACGTCTGTACGCTTTCTTCTCTGTTCCTTTTGTGAGGTGAACCCTTTGGATCGACATGATTATGTTCATCAACGGAATGTAGGCAGGCGCGATTTCCATGGGTTTTTGCGTCAAACGCTTGATGGCTGAATCCACGTTTTCAGCGTGCATCGTAGCCATGCCTCCGTGTCCTGTCGCCAGGGCTTGGAACAGAACGTAGGCTTCTTGGCCCCGCACCTCGCCCACAATCAAGATGTCTGGTCTGTGTCTCATTGAAGTCTTCACGAGGTCAAATAGCGCCACTTCGCCGACATTGCTTCCGCCTAATCCGTAGCTTTGTCGAGCTATGAGTGAGACCCAGTTGTCGTGCGGCAAGTTGAGTTCTGCTGTCTCCTCGATTGTAATAATTTTGCTTCCTGGTTTGACCAAGCAGGCCAGCGCGTTCAGGGCTGTTGTTTTTCCTGCTGCTGTTCCTCCCAAGATCATTATTGAAGCCCTGTTCTCTAGGCACATCCAGAAATAGGCGGCCATTTCCTCTGAGAAAGTGCCTATGTTTATCAGATCAATCATCGAGAAGGGGTCTTCCCTGAATTTTCTGATCGTAAAAGCTGTTCCGAAAGGTGTCACTTCACGTCTATAACACACCGCAAGTCTTTGCTTTCCCGGAAGTGTTGCATCGACGATTGGGAAGGCTGAGCTCACGTGTTTCCCAGCCATGTGGACAAGTTTAACAACCATGTTGTCCAGTTCATCGTCAGTTTCGAACTCGATGTTCGTCTCTAGGCTTTCAAAGTTCCTGTGCCAAATGTAAACCGGTTTCGTGACTCCGTCGCATGAAATGTCTTCGATGTTTGGGTCGTGCATTAACGGATCAATCTGGCCGAAACCCACGAGATCCCTTTCGGCATGGTAGAGAATCTTGTACCATGAAACATCTGGTAACCATCCGAGGCTTATGCGGTATTTGTCAACGATGTTTTTTGCTTCTTCAGCAAAGAACTTTCTGGGATCGGCGATTTCTTCCTTTGGTGATTCGATTTCTGCGAGCAAGATATCTAGGATTCGGTTGTAGACGCTTCTCTCAAGCGGGTCAAGTTGAAGTTCGTCTAGTATGTATTTGTATTCGCCCGTCTTGGGGTTTTGTGCTATTGCGACATGTGCAAAGGGTTCGTAGAGTGGGTATTTGTCAACGATCTTGAATCCTCTGGGTACGGGCTTTGGTGGTGGTGGGGGGACGGCTACTTGCTCTTTCTTGCCCAAATTGAGTTGAATGCGAATTTTCTTTAGTTTGGCTAATGATTGTTTGAGTCGGAATTGTGTCATTGTTCTTCTCCTGTGCTCTTACTATTGATATGTCCAGTCTATTAAATATTACGTCTCGCGATACGCTACACACACCTACGTCTCCTCTTGAGACGAGAAAGTGATTATCTTCAACTTTACTAGAACAACAACAATCACAACGATCACTATTGGAATCAGAATCATCAAGATGGTCAGTAAGGGGAAGCCGCCGCCAGTCTCCACAATAGCTCTGGGAGTCACCGTTATCCTCGTTTGGTTCCAGCCGTCGACATAGCCATTCTTGGTCACGTTGGCTGTTATGATCGCTGTTATCTGGGCTTCCGTTCCAGGGGAATTGAAGACAAATGAACAGTGACCCTTTGAGTCAGTGGTCCAACTTATTTCTGAGAAGTTCCCGTCACTGGAAGACATCGAAACCAAAGCCCCTGCGACAGGTTTTCCATCCTCGTTACATAAAACGCTGACCGTGATGTTCGCTACTTCCTCAGCCTTAATGCTGTTAGGGTACGCTTTGACTGTAATATTGAATGTCCTCGGGTTAACCGTTACGAATATCTGGTTCTGATTGCCTGCATAGCCGAACCTTGAAGCATTGGCCGTAATCGCGATAGTTGCTTGTGCATTGACCGGAGGTGCGGTGAAAACGAAGATCATGGAACCATTAACGTTTGTCAACCCAGCGGATTGAGGGAAGGTTCCATTTTGGGTTGCTACGTTAACATCAGCACCTTCGATAGGAGTGCCTTCGTATTCCACGGTGACGATTACGTTTGCCTTTGCTTCGGAAATCGTGACATCAGGTTCTGCAATGATGTGAACGTTGAGTGTTTTTGGTTCAACGGTGACACTCGCATGTCCTACACCGTCAAGGAACCTGTCTCTTCTCACGTTCGCCGTGATGGTTATGTTCAGGATTTGTGTCGTAAGAGGAGCGCTGAGAACCGAAGAGAAAACACCATTTAGATTGGTGATTCCTGTGGTAGAGGAAAGGTTTCCGTTATTGGATGTTATTGTTAGGTACGCGTTAGCAACTGGCTGTTCACTGCTTGTAACGCTGATCGTGATGAGGGTTGATCCTTCAGACTTGATCGTGCTTGAGTTAGGAATCACGCTGACCGTAAGGAACGGCAAGACCTCCAAATATTCGTAGCTTGATCCATCAGCGTACCCGTTTATTGAAGCCCTCGCAACGATTCTGACGTTAGCAAGCTCAGCAACATCTGGCACCCTAAAAACTGCGACAAAAATACCTGTTGTGTTCGTAAGCCCTGTTGCCGGGTTGAAGGTTCCTCCTTTAACCGAAAACAACATGACACTTGCATTCTCAATCGGAACAATTCCGTTTGATACGTGAACAATGATTGAAACATTTTCTCCCTCCTGCACGGTGGACTTGCTCACATCGACGTTTGCATACAATGAAGAAAGGTTCTGTACAGCTATCGTTACGGTTGCCCTGATACTTGTGGCACCAAAATCATCCATCACGGTCAAGTTTGCATGATACGAGCCAATCGTGGAGTACCGGTGAGCGAAAACCGACAATGTCGTCCAGCTGCTATCGTTTCCATCATCGAACTCAAAGAAGTATCTGTCAACATGCCCTTCATCTGACGATTCCGTCCCGAAGAACATGATTGCTTCATTCGGTGAAACCAAAACCTTATCTGTCAAAAGTCTTGCCATTGGACGAGCATTGATGTATCCAACTGGTCTGGTTAGAAAGAATATGAAATCAATGTTGGTGTCATTACTGCCAATAGCGTTTCCCCTTCCTGTTGGGTTCAGTGATGCGTGATATGGTCCACTGGAATCACCCCAATAGTTGTGTTCAGCATCAACAGTGCAATAAGATGAGGCATCCATTCCGAGGTCGTTGCCGTAAATGTCGTTGTCGTAAACAGTATGGTTTCCTTGGTCATAGAAGAATCCGTTTTCGTTGTACGAGATTGCGTTATTTGTGATGTAGGTGCTCGTAGGCGTCGATACATAGAACCCGTTCTTGTTTGACGAAACGGAGTTGTTTGTGATTACGATGTCGCTGTGTGTGGCCGCATTTATCAGTATCCCAGTTTCCCGGTTCGCGGATATTATGTTCTGGCTTATGTTGACTCCAGAAGTTTGATTTCCGCTTAAGGCTATGCCTTCTCTGTTGGCAATTATTGTGTTTCTTTGGATGTTGTTGTGTCCATTGCCTATTATGTATATGCCGCTATCAGTGTTCTGCATTATTGTGTTGTTTTGAGCGCTCAAGTCGCTTGCTGTGGCGGTTATTCCGTTCTGAAGACAATGGCTTACTCTGGAATTTTGAATGTTCAGATCGCCGTTGGTTATGGTTATCCCATTCTCTTGGCAATGGCTTATGTCACTGTCTGTGATTTCTGCATGGCCGTTATTGATGGACACTCCGTTTGTTCCGTATTCTACGATGCAGTTGATCAAGTAAGATAATCGCAGTCCAGCGAAATTGAGCGTGTTCCAGTCTCCAGGTTGAGGGGCATATTTGTTTGAGGTGAATTTGATCATTTTGTCCTTGGTTCCGTTGGCGATGATCTCTCCATCAATGTTAAGTGAGAATCTTCCTCCAAACTTGACTTCGACACCTGGTTCTATTATTAGGGTTGCATTTGGATAGACTCGAAGGTCATTTGACACCACGAATGGGCTATCCACAAGCGTCCAGATAGTATTCTGTGTGATTGACCCTTCGACATAAGTTGCGTTCGCAGCAGGGAGGAATACCTTGCTTGCGGAGCTAATCATGCTGAAGGTTAGAGTGAGTATAATGGCTAACAATTTCACTTGATTCTTCATACTCATACGTCCATCTACCTTGGCTAATCAATCGTATCCCTCTGCCAATTCTAGCTTAAGCATTATGAATTCAGGATATTACTTCAGAATCTACATACATCTCTGCCCTAAGCTGATGATAGGCAAGAGATTTAACGTAGCAAAAACAAAACTAAGAAAGAAGCGAGGAGGAGATATTGAAGAGTTTCATGGCTATCGCTTTGGAGGATTTTCCTTTAATAGAGGCTGGAGAAGACTTGGCTGATACAATCGTTGAAGTAGCCAAAGAGAATGGTTTAGATTTTGAAGATGGTGATGTTTTGGCTATTGCACAGAAAGTCTTCTCAAAAGCTGAGCATAGAGTTGTGCGGTTACGAGATGTTGCTCCATCAGGAAAAGCTGTTGAGATCGCGAAGGTTACTGGGAAGAGCCCCAGATTTGTCGAACTGGTCTTAAGAGAAACAAAGAAGATATTGAAGGTTTCCCATGACGTATTCTTGGTGGAGGATAAACGGGGATTAGTGTGCATAAACGCCGGAATAGACAAGTCAAATGTGGAAGGCAGAAGCAACTTTGCTCTGTTACCTGAAGACCCCGACAAATCAGCTGAACAATGCCGAGCAACGATCAGAAAGCTGACAGGAAAGAACGTTGCAGTGATCATATGCGATACCTACAGCCGCCCATTCAGACGTGGGCAAGTAAATTTCGCTATAGGCGTCGCCGGAATTAAGCCTTTCAAAGATTACCGTGGAGAAAAGGACCTCTTTGGCCAAGTCCTGAAAGTCAAGAACTCTGCGATCGTCGATGAGATTGCTGCCGCAGCCGAGTTATTGATGGGACAAGCTAGAGAAGCAACCCCGGTCATAGTTCTCAGAGGTCTAAGCGATTCTGTGACCTTCTGTGAAAAATGCAACTTGAGCGAGCTGTTCATTTCCAGCGAGGAGGATCTGTTCAAAGGCACACTATGATCATATAGCCAAAAGAAAAGGACTAGTTTGCTTTTCCTCTCAGGTATCCGTTGTCGGCCTTAGTCTGGAGTGAGCAGAAGATCATCTGGCAAGTTTGCGAGTTTCGAGAAGACATCCTGTCGAATTCTGAGCTTTCTGAAGTCTCCTCTTCCTACAAAACCTGCAGATAAGCTGCCTCTGATGAATGACTGTTTCTTTCCTAGAGAGATGTGCTCCCGCGAGAGTGTCCCGAAGCGTGCACGGCTCTCAAAGTCATTTCGCTGAAGCTTACCGTGTCTCTGTCGCTCATAGTTTGACTGCTTGCTGTGAGGAACTTTGCAAGCCGAAGGATTCTACACCTTTTCACTCGTCCTCACGTATGAGTTGATAAGCTGTTTTTGCGGTTCAACAACTGGGAATCCTGCCTGAATTGATAAGGTCTGTTTAGGACTAATTCCAAGCCGGATGCGAAAGACAGATTTTCATGCGTTTTACTCGCAGTAGGCGTGCTTATGTTCCAATTCTGAGCCGGAACACTCTTCGAGTTTCGAAAGAAGTCTCATAAAGGAATAGGTTCTGCTCCCTTAACTGAGGCAGTTTGAGTGGAAAGACCCGGCGAGGACCCCTTTGTTTCTATCGTAGTGCCCACGTATAACTCTCAAAAGACAATTGCAAAATGCCTGCAGTCAATCAAAGATCAAACTTACAAGAAAGTGGAAGCAATAGTAGTAGACCGTTACAGCACGGACAATACGATGAAAATAGCGAAGCAGTTTGGGGTGAGATTGCTTTTTGTTACCCAAGAGAGGAGCACAGCCAAGAACTATGCAGCAAGACAGGCCTTTGGAGATTTTCTGCTTTTCGTTGATTCTGATATGCTGTTGGCTCCAGAAACTGTTGAAGAATGCGTAGACAAATGTACCGAGACAGGTGCTGACGCCATTGCGATTCCGTTGAAGAGCATAAGCCAAGGAAGGCTAAGCGAATGTCGGAAAATCGAGCGAGAATCATTGTCCGACTTGACCGAGTTCATGGAAGCTCCCCGCTTCATCAGGAAATCAGCATTTCTAAGGGTTGAAGGGTTTGACGAAAAACTTGTGTGTGGAGAAGACTTCGATCTAACGCAAAGACTGAGAAAGGCAGGTCACAAAATCGGCAACGTATACTCTGAGATATTTCATTTTGAAGGTGCCGCGTCCTTCTACGAAATCTTCCGTAAGGCGTACTACTATGGCAGAACAATCCCGGCTCTGATGAAAAAGGAACCAAAGGAAACGGCAAGAAGATATGCCAACATCCGTTTCGAATCAGTTAGAACCGCTGGGGTGATGTTCAGAAGAGTCAGCTTCCTCCTAAGCTTCGTTACAATGAAGATTCTTGAGTTGATGGCTTACGCTACTGGGATCTTTGCTCAACTGTTCTCCCAGCCTGTAAGGAGTGACAGAATGAAAACGCTGAAGACCAAGTTGGTAGCGAGCAGGTCTGCTATTTTAGGTTTCGGCGTTTTGGGATTGGTTTCTGTTGTGATTTTTCGGAATTTTCTTTTCTCCCCTGAATGGCCAGGAGGTGGGGATGTTAGCGGTTTCGTTTCCAGAGCTTACCTTTATGGCAAGGATTTCAGATGGCTGTACATGTGGCGTGGTTATTCTTTCGGTTTTGTTGAAGGACTCAGCTCCATGGATTTCTTCCTCATGGTGCTCTACTGGATTTTCAAAAGCCCTTCATGGACTGTGAAGGTCTTCATGTTTCTATCATATCTGGCAGCTGCCTTCTCAATGTATGTTTTTTCGTATAGGTATACGCATAGGCACATTGCCGCTCTTTCTGCCTCTCTGGTGTATGTGCTCAACCAATGGTTTTTTTCGCAGCTTACTGAAGCGCACGTAGACATAATCTTCAGCTACGCACTGGCACCGTTGCTTTTCGTTCTATTTGACAAGACTCTGGAATCGAGCAAGCTCAGAAACATTATTTTCCTGAGTTTGGGTCTGAGCCTCTTTGTCACAGGTTTTCATCCAGAATGCATAGTAATCTATTCGGTTTTCCTGGC
>JBGOYR010000006.1:0-19494 GCA_041479765.1 Bathyarchaeia archaeon
TATTGCCAAGAAATACAAAGACGCCAAGGCATTCTTCTTTCTCGGTCGCGGAATAAGCACTGCTACCGCTTACGAAGGCAGGCTCAAACTTATGGAAATAGCCTACGTCCCTGCCATGGCTTTTCCTGCTGGAGAAAGCAAACACGGACCCATAAGCCTCATAGAACCGGGTTTCCCAGTAGTCTTCATATGTCCAAAGGATGACACGCACAAGACTTTGATTGGCAACATCATGGAGATGAAGGCAAGAGGCGCATCAATAATAGCTCTCATCGAGGAAGGTGACGAAGAGGTCAAGCGGCTTGCCGACGATTATGTTGAACTGCCGAAAGAGATTCCTGAAGTGCTCTCGCCCATACCTTACGTCGTGCCATTGCAGCTTCTGGCATACTACATGGCTGTGGAAAAAGGCTACAACCCAGACACGCCTAGAAATCTGGCCAAGTCGGTCACTGTGAAGTAGCCTTGCTTCTTTTTCTGAATCTTTCTTTCTGATGCAGATACGTTAAAAGTCGGCATATCGCAACTACTGTATGGTGCCTTAGCTTGGAGAATGGTGATTGGGAGAAACTTGTCGACAGGTTGACGAAGGACGGTATTCTTCGTTCTCCTGAGGTTATGAGGGCGATGCGTGCTATTCCGCGCATGAAGTTTCTCCCCGAGAACATGCAGGCCTACGGTGCTGTGGATACGCCACTGCCGATTGGTTTTGGGCAGACAGCTTCTGCGCCGCACATGGTCTCAATAATGAATGAAGCTCTCCAGTTGGAAGTCGGGAATAAAGTACTGGAAGTTGGAGCAGGTTCAGGTTGGCACGCCGCTACAATAGCAGAGATAGTAGCGCCAAGCAAAGCGCCCAGCAGTGAGCGAGGCCACGTCTACACCGTCGAAATAGTTCCGGAACTGGGCGAGATTGCCAGAAGAAACATCATGAAAGCCGGATATGGCGACCGAGTGACTATAACGCATGGTGACGGTTCATTGGGTTTTCCTGAGAAGGCGCCTTACGATCGGGTTCTAGTTACGGCTGCTGCCCCAGATGTTCCAAAACCGTTGGTTGAGCAGCTGAAATCCAACGGAATCATGCTGATTCCCGTGGGCGATGCATCACTCTTCCAAAGTCTTCTGAGAATAGTGAAAACCAATGGCGATAGACTTAAACAGGAAAACCTTGGAGGGGTAGCATTTGTTCCTTTGACTGGGCGTTACGGTCACGGGTTCTAGGCTTATTCTATTGCGAGTTTTTCCTTGTATGCTTGCAGATCCAGAAAACCATGTCCGCTTATGTTCATGCATATGACCTTCTCTTCTCCGGCTTTCTCGGCCATCAACGCTTCGTCTATTCCAGCTCTTACAGCGTAACTCGACTCTGGCGCTACAAGCCAGCCCTCTGCTTGTATGAAGGTCTTGGCAGCCTCGAAAATCAGCTTCTCGTCGGCAGGATAAGAAACCGCTGTCAGAAGCTTGTGATGCTTGAGTGCGCTCATTAGTGGCGCTGCTGCATGATAGCGCAAGCCATCAGCTCTTATTGGAGCCATATCAGTCTTATGACCCAACGTGTACATCTTGAGCAGAGGCGTATGTTCAGCTACGTCGCCAAAATCATACCGGTATTCACCTTTGACGAGGTTGGGTGCAACCTCAGACTGGGCTGCTAGGAACTTGCACTGGCGTTTCTTCTGCAGAACCTCTCCAGCAAAAGGCAGAGCTATCCCGCCGAAGTTTGAACCTCCGCCCAAACAGCCCGTGATCAAGTCGGGCCAGTCATCGGCCAGTTCAAACTGCTTTATGGTTTCCAAGCCTATGATTGATTGATGCATGAGAACATGATTGAGAACGGAACCCAGACAGTAGACGCTTCCTTCATGGGTTTCCGCGTATTCTAAGCCTTCTGAAACCGCTAGCCCCAATGATCCAGGATGATTCGAATTCTTGGATGAGAGTTCTCGGCCGATTTTTGTTTCTTTGCTCGGTGAGGCGTGAACCTTTGCTCCCAGAAGCTTCATCAATGTACGTCGCTCCGTTTTCCAGTTGTAAACATTGCGAACCCAGAAGACAACGCACTCAAGACCCAAGAGAGCAGCTGCATACGATAGAGCACTGCCCCATTGTCCTGCACCGGTTTCTGTGATCAAAACCTTCTTTCCTTCCTTAGCTGCGTAGTAAGCCTGAGCTAATGCCGTGTTGACTTTGTGTGAACCCGTAGGCGACAAATCCTCTCGCTTGTAGTAAAGCCGCACTTTTTTCAGTCCTAGTCTCTTCTCCAGTCTTTTTGCACGGTAAAGAGGCCTAGGTCGCCCAGCCTGGATATACAGTTCTCTTATCTCATCAGGGATCGGAATCCAAGGGTCGGCTGACATTTCCTGTTTCAGGCACTCATGAACCATCGTTCTCCCGAGGAAATCCATTCGGGAAGGCCCGGTTTCAGGCTCTTTTGGTGGAGGCAACGGTTCTGGCAAGTAAGGGATTATGTTGAACCATTTAGTGGGTAACTCGTCGATTGGAAGCGAGATCTGGCTTTGCTCCAATGCATATCACCATTTTGGAAGCATGTAATATGTGAGGACGCCAATTAAAGATTTCCATGCAGAAAGCTAGTCGAACCATTTCTCCAACGTGGTCTTTCCTCTAGACTTGGCTATGCCCTTCTGCATTTTCTCCAAGGTTTTTCGCACACGTTCCTCTGAAAAGTCTCGCTCTCGGCAGATGAAGTTCACAACGTTTTCAACGTTAGGTTCTAACCATTCTAGCCGATAATTGTCAGAAACGGCGGGTTTAAGGAAAATCTCTCTGATTCGTCGTGGTTCAGTCGGAAACTCTGCGTTCTTCACGTGTGGCAGCGCCTTCTCTAGTGTTCCGTGCTCCTTGATCAATTTCAAGGCAGTTTTAGGTCCTAAACCTTCTATCCCGTCTGGATTGAAGTCTGTTCCAATCAGTATACCCACGTCCACTAACTGTTCATGAGTAATTCCACACTCAGCAAGAGCCTGTTGTAGCTCCACCACTTCAGGTATGACCTCCACGTATATGTTCTTGCTCGGCAGCTTGCGCCGCCCTGAGATTGTCACGTTTCTTATGAGTTTTGGTGCTCCAAAGAGGAGGCTGTCGTAGTCTTGGCTTGCGCAGTAGTCTGCGTCTCCGCGTTTCGTGATGTATGCGGCTTGGGCTTCTCCTTCGCTTGGCGCCTGAACCCACGGGATTCCCATAAGTTTCAGAAGCTTCTTGCTGTCCTCTGCCATGTAATCCTTCAAATGCGAAGTTGCCTGCGCGTATACTCGGGCTTCTTCGATCTTACCTTCGCTAATTGCGCGTTCATATCGCACTTGGGCTTCCTTTTTTACCGCCACACGTCTTTGAATCTCGATCTCTTTCAACGCAGGCGGCGTTCCGTCGAAAACGTAGACTGGTTTTATGCCCATTTCAACGAGGTTGCTTGTTCTATAGAGCAACCCGCTCAGATGGCTTGTGACTCTTCCACTGTTGTCCTTTAGGGGTGTGCCATCTGGCTGGCGAATTATGGCTAGAAACTGGTAGAGGGCATTGTAAGCGTCTATTGCCATGATCTTTCCACCTAAATCCTCAAGCTTGACCACAGTTTTTGGGACAAGGTCGCGGAGGTTCACTCCCAAAAGGACACCGCAGAATAATGGCTTAGAACTCCAATAATAAACTTGCGAGCATAGAACACAGAAGATATAAGGAAGTCCCACAATTACAGAACCGTCACCGGGATGGTCACAATGGCTGAAAAAGCATCATCACTCACATTAATCACGTGTACCAGCTGCGGCAAACCAATTCCGCCAGGAGTAGAATCCACGAAATTCATGTGCCCAAACTGCGGCGAAATCCAAATAAGACGTTGCAACAAATGCAGAAAATTCGGCCGTTCATACAAGTGTCCAAAATGCGGCTTCACTGGGCCGTAAACGTGAGGGATTAAGAGTGGGTGGCGTGGTTGTAACTTACAAGATATTCCCGACCGATATAACTGTGAGCTTTGATGAATTGAAAAAAAGGATTGAGGCAAGTTTGCCCAAGTTCGCTGAGGTTTATGGGTATGGTGAAGAGCCTGTTGCCTTTGGTTTGAAGGTGTTGCTGGCTCAGTTCAAGTTTCCTGAAGATCAGACAGGTGTGCTTGAGGAATTTGAGAAGCGTATGGAAAAGCTTGACGGCGTGAGCCAGATGCAGACGATAAACGTGCGTCGAACAAGTCGATAATGTTGAGATGGCTGGTTTAAACGTTTATATATGAATCTGGAATGAATCCTTATTCCAGACGCGTTTCAAGATAACTAGGAAGTGTTCTGATGAGTGAAATACAACTACGTGTCGGAGACGCAAGACAAAGAGACGTAGGCAGAGGAATCGCCCGCATAGATCAGAAAACCATGCAGAAACTCGGCATATCAGCAGGCGATGTAATCGAGATCGTAGGCAAGCGCACAACATCAGCCATCGCCTGGCCAGCCTACAGCGAAGACCAAAACCGCGACATGCTCCGCGTAGACGGCTTCACACGCAAAAACGCCGGAGTAGCCATAAACGAATACGTCGTGGTTCGCCCTGCCAAGGTCAAAACTGCTCTGAGTCTCACGCTTGCGCCTTCTGACATGAGACTGAACGTTGATGAAGACTTCACGAACTTCGTGAAGAACCGACTTATGGAGAGAACATTGGTTGAAGGCGACACTACGCTAGTGATGATGCTTGGACACGCCATACCCTTCACAGTGACAAAAACTCGACCGCATGGAATAATAAAAGTCACAACGGAAACACGACTCACGATTCTGAACGAGCCCGCACCTGAAGGAAAGGGACTGCCTCGGACAACATATGAGGACATTGGCGGCTTGCATGAGGAGATTCAGAGGGTTCGGGAAATGGTTGAGCTTCCGCTTCGCCACCCTGAGCTGTTCCAGAGGTTGGGAATAGAACCGCCAAAAGGCGTGCTACTTCATGGTCCGCCTGGCTGCGGCAAGACTCTTTTGGCAAGAGCTGTTGCTAACGAGTCAGAAGCCAACTTCTTCTCCATAAACGGCCCCGAAATCATGAGCAAATTCTACGGTGAATCTGAAGCTCGCCTTAGGGAGATTTTCCAGCAAGCTCAGCAGAACGCTCCGAGCATAATATTCATTGACGAGCTGGATGCAATAGCGCCCAAGCGAGAGGAAGTCACTGGTGAAGTTGAGAGACGCGTGGTTGCTCAGCTTCTTGCGTTAATGGACGGTTTGAGTGGAAGAGGAAATGTCATCGTCATTGGCGCGACTAATAGGCCTGGTGCGCTTGATCCGGCACTGAGGCGTCCTGGAAGGTTTGACCGGGAAATCGAGATTGCGGTTTCGGACAAGACGGGAAGGCATGAGATTTTGCAGATTCACACTCGCGGTATGCCTCTAGCAGAAGATGTTGATCTCAAGAAGTTGTCTGATATGACGCACGGCTACACTGGTGCCGATCTTTCCGCGCTAGGCAGAGAGACGGCCATGAAGGCTCTGCGTAGGTATCTGCCGCAGATTAACCTAGAGGAAGAGCGCGTTCCGCCAAGTGTGTTGGAGAAGATGGAAGTTAACATGGAGGACTTCCTTAACGCTTACAAGGAGATTACGCCTACGGCGATGCGCGAGGTATACATCGAGGTTCCTTCTGTTCACTGGACTGACATCGGCGGGTTGGAAAGTGTCAAGCAAGAACTGAAAGAGGCAGTCGAGTGGCCACTGAAGACCCCTGAGATCTTCACAAGGCTTGGAATCAAGCCGCCGAAGGGCATTCTCATCTACGGACCGCCTGGTTGCGGCAAAACACTACTTGCTAGGGCAGTTGCCACCGAGAGTGAGGCCAACTTCATAACGATCAAAGGTCCTGAAGTATTCTCAAAATGGGTGGGCGAGTCCGAAAAGGCCATCAGAGAAGTCTTTAGAAAGGCTAGAATGGCGGCGCCAGCAGTGGTATTCTTCGACGAGATGGATTCGCTTGTTCCTAGACGTGGCGCTGGTTTCTCTGATAGCGGCGTTTCGGAGCGTGTTATCAGCCAACTTCTGACCGAAATGGATGGTATCGTAACTTTGGAGGACATTGTTATTATTGGGGCCACGAATAGGCCTGACCTTGTTGATCCAGCAGTGCTTCGTCCTGGAAGGTTTGACCGTTTGATCTACGTGCCTGAACCTGACGAGGCGAGTAGGCTTCAGATTTTCAAGATCTACACCAAAGATATGCCATTGGCGAAGGACGTGAACGTGACTAGTTTGACTGCTTTGGCTAAAGGATATTCAGGTGCGGACATTGAAGCCCTCTGCAGAGAAGCAGCAATACACGCATTGCGAACTGACATCGACTCCAAAGAGGTCACGATGAAGGACTTTGAAGAAGCGTTGAAGCACACTGGGCCTTCAGTCACGTCGGATATGGAAAAATGGTACAAGAGCTTCATGCAACAGGTGCGACAGGTACAAAAGCCTGGAACACCAGTGTCATAAGGTGTGTGCTTGTGCCTGTACCTACCAAGACCTGGAAGACGCATCCAGCCTACTTCTTCATGTTGGAGACTCTGAAGAGGAAGAAAGGCTCAATGACTGACACGGATCTACTTGAGGCCTTGGAAGAGGAGCTTGCAGACTTGGGTTTCAGGGACTTCAACGAACTCTTGATGCGATTAGAAGTCGCGGGAAAAATAACCCTCACTTCTATAGCCCGCGGAAAGCGGCGCGTCGAACTCAAGGAATGAGCATTAGTTCAGCCGCGTCAAAAGCGTGCACTGCATGGAAACCTTAGACGCTGCAATCGTCGGGGGAGGGCCATGCGGCTCTTTCACAGCCCTGAACCTTAGGAGACACGGCGCTACCGTGGCGGTTTTTGAAGAACACGGTGAAATAGGCGTTCCTTCTCACTGCGCTGGCCACCTGAGCATCAACGGCCTGAAACGTCTAGGCTTGTACCCACTTCCTGCCAGAATTGTTGAAAACACTTTTCGCGGAGCGGTCTTTCACTCGCCAACAGGCAGAGAATTTCATGTTCATTTCTCATCACCCGTAACGTGCGTTGTCAATCGTGTTCTTTTCGATAAGTTCATTGCAGAGATGGCGAAGAAGGCTGGGACGCGCTATTTTCTCGGCTCACGAGCTGAATCTCTGGTCGTTGAAAATGGGTTCGTGAAGGGTGTGTCTGTCAGACAGAATGGAGCAAGTAAGAGTCTTTTAGCTAGGATCGTGGTGGACGCTGAAGGCATATCTTCTAGGCTTCTGAGACAAGCAGGTTTGCCGTCTCTTGATCGTTCCCGACTTGTCAACGGTGTAGAAGCTGAGGTTGAAGGAGTCAGGAATATAGTGTCAGACACAGTTGACGTGTTCTTAGGAAAGAGCTATGCTCCAGGTTTTTTCATGTGGCTTATGCCTCTGCGCGATGGAAAGGCTAAAGTTGGGTTAGCAACGAAAACTGGAAACCCAATAGAGCTTCTTCAGAATCTCATGTCTAGACATCCAATCGCATCGAAAAAGCTGGGCAAGTCAAAGATTCTGCGAACGACTTCTCACCCTGTGACTCTTGGTGGACCGGTTCCAAGAGCCTATCGTGACGGGTTCTTGGCTGTAGGTGATGTTGCTTCACAAGTCAAGCCTACAACTGGAGGTGGCGTGATTTGGGGTTTAACTTGCAGTCGGATTGCTGCTGAAGTCGCAGTTCAGGCTTTGCGCCAGAATGACTTTTCGAGTTTCCTGTACGAGTATCAAAAACGGTGCGACAAGACCTTGGGCTTTGACACACGCGTCATGGTGCGAATGAGAAAAACACTTGATGCGCTGTCTGACAAGCAGGTTGACGATGCTCTCGGATTCTGTGCCAGGATTGGTCTAAGCAAGACCCTCGAACGTGTTGACGATATCGATTTTCAAGGCCGATCCATTCTGCGCGCCTTGGGCAGTGCTCGGATGCTAACGGCACTCTTATACTTCTTTTATCTTTACTTTTCTGCAAACCCTTAAAATCTCAGAAGAACAGACTGGTTTGGAAACGGTTGTGCATGGGTATGTCCGAGTTCCGTTACAAGTTAGTAATCGTCTTTCGTTCGGATTTGCGGTTGAGCAAAGGCAAAGCGGCGGTTCAGGCGGGTCATGCCGCTGTTTCGGCCGCGGAGGAAGCCCGCAAACATCGGAGGGAGTGGTGGGAACAGTGGCTTTTCGAAGGTCAGCGAAAGATTGCGGTCAAGGTCAAGGCTGAGAAGGAATTGGTGGAACTGGAGGAGCAGGCGAAAAAGCTTGCCCTGCCTTGCGCGCTGATTGTTGACAGGGGGCTCACTGAGATTCCCCCGAATACGGTCACATGTTTAGGAATCGGGCCTGCTCCCAGCGAGAAAGTGGACAAGCTAACAGGCCGGCTTCCTCTCCTCTAGGAAAGGCGTAACAGATTTGCTTGTTCCCAAGATCGAACGGGACATTGGGATTGAGGTCTACGCAACCCGCTCTTCTGGCATTGGCGGAGTCATTCGGCAGAAAGTTGACGATTTTGTGGTTGAGGAAGTGCTGGTTGACGGTTCTAGGGCGGAAACAGTTTCATCTGAATGCAACATTGAACGTCGAGCGTTAGGTTCTTCTTCAGTCGGGAACAGATACTTGTTGTGTGTTTTGATCAAGCGAAACTGGGACATGTTTATGGCGGTAAGGAACGTTGCCGAACGGCTTGACATAGATGTGGAGCGGGTTCATTTTGCCGGCATAAAGGACGCTAAAGCCATAACCGCCCAGCATGTCACGATTGAGGGAATTTCGGTTGACGATGTTCAGAAGGTCAAGATCAAAGACCTTGAACTTCGCGCAATAGGATACTTGCACACCAAGCTTTCATCCTACTACTTGCTGGGCAACAACTTCCGCATAACCATAGGCTCGATAGCCCAGCCTAGGCGCACTATCCAGAAACGGATGGCGCAAATCGTTGAGGAATTTGAAAACGCGGGAGGAGTACCGAACTTTTATGGGCATCAACGCTTCGGCACAACTCGTCCGATAACGCATCTTGTCGGCAAGGCGATCGTTCAGGGCGATATTGAAAGAGCAGCGATGCTTTTCCTAGCGGAACCATTTGCTGCTGAGCACCCGGAATCCAGACAGGCTAGAGAAACCTTGAAGGCAACGCACGACTTCAAGCGAGCCCTGAAGGATTTCCCAAGACAACTTCGCTACGAGCGGTTGATGCTTGAACGCCTAGTTGCGACATCTGACGATTTCGTGGGCGCATTCAGAATGTTGCCTATCAAGCTACGAGAGCTTTTTCTTCAAGCCTACCAATCTTACCTTTTCAATAGATTTCTGAGCGACAGAATGGCAAACGGTCTTCCGCTGAATAGGGCTGAAGCCGGAGACTACGTTGTGAGCGTGGAGCGCTCTGGACTGCCAATGACACGCATGTTCAGAATGGCAACCTCTGAGAACCTTCTTGGCTTCAACGAAGCTATTCGGACAGGGAAAATGCGGCTAGCACTCCCAATAGTGGGCTTCAAGCAATATCCTTCAACAGGTGTTCAACGAGAAATCGAAAAAAAGATCTCGGAGGAGGATGGTGTTGTTCCAGAGAACTTCAGGATCAAGAGCCTGCCCGAAATCGCTGGCAGAGGAGGCTTGCGAACAGCTTTGGTTCCGCTCAAGGATTTTTCGGTGAGAGAAATCGCATATGATCTGACCAATTCATCAAGAATCAAGGCTGGAGTAAGCTTCATGCTGCTTCGTGGTTCCTACGCGACAGTGGTTCTGAGGGAATTCATGAAACCGCGAAACCCAGCAAAAGCAGGGTTCTAGCCGGCCATCATCAAATCTGAACGGTTGATGATCTGCGTGAGATATTTGTACAATTCTGTTACTCACAAGGCGTTAAGGCTTCATTGTTTGAATCCTTCTCTCTTTATTGAAATGGAAACCCAGGTTGATCTGAAGTGGATTTCTGTAGTTTCCCTTGGAACACTTTTCACTCTGCTATTGAACTATGGCATCGCGGGAGGACCTTACTGGTACAGAGACAATTTTGGTGAAGCGGCTGCTTATGGATTCACTGTTGTTTTTCTCTTCTTCGACATTCTGACGCTTTCAGCGGCAACCCTTTATACATCCGGAATAAGAAACAGAAGAGTCTACAAAATCGCGATAATCCTCTTCGTGTTTTCAATGAGCTTTCTTCTACTTGCAGTCACAGTCACTCTGTCGGCAAAGGCTTTGACTTTCACATTCATGGACTAGGTTGTGGTGGAAGTTCTACTTTTTCAGGCGGTTTCCGGTGTAGAACCTGCTTTGTGGTTGCTTCTCTTTCCAGATCACTTTTCCATTGATTGTTAGATCGTCAGCTTGCAGCAGTTCTTGCCACATCTTCGCTTCCAGAATCTTTTGTCGAAGTTTCTGTCTGATTTTCCGGAGCAGCTTGGTTCTTGCGGCTTGAGGCAGTTCCAACAAAGGTATCTTCCAAGCACCTTTACTCATTTCCTTCTCCTCTGAAGGCACTATTCCGACTCCTCATAAAATTCGTTCTTTCAGACGTTGACACGTGTCAAGAATTGGTATGTGACGCAGGCACCCACAATCAGTCCATTTGCCGAATCAAGACTTAAACGATTTTTTGGGTCTTCGTAAGTGCGGCGTTGCTATGGGTCTGAAGAGTCTATTACACGAGCGTTTAGTCGCGAAAGGGCCGCATTGTCTGAAGCTGGCGTTCGCCAAGTGGTCGAGAATGACTATCCCGAAAGGCCTCAATGCGTTTGTGCAAACATGCGTTTTGCCAGATGGCGTTCTCCACACCCATCATGTTTTTGCGAGGAGCAAACCAAAAGTTGAGGAATGGAGCAAATTGAAGACTAACGAAGAGCTGAATCCATAACATAAGGAGGATACAACTTCACTATCAACTCTCTCGTCCACTGCAGAGAACTTAGTGCAGCGCTTTTATCCGTTCGATCTCTTTACGAATCTCTTCTTCAATCTGTTCCTGCGAAGGCGGACCTGGAAAGGGCATTCTACCGTTGATAAGCAAGTCGCTGTTCATGGCTCCGCACTCTCTGGCAAGCTTGCAGTTCTCCCATGAATCCAGAACCTCTAGAACAACGAGCCTAGGGTCAAACTTTTCCAAAGCTTTACGAAGCTTAGACTCAACTAACGCGTTGAATGGGCACTGTCCAGAGCCGAAGCAAACTATGTGAACAGGAAGCGAATCAATAACGTTGGGAGCAAACCTTGCCGTAGCCGGCTCTGTTATCGGCGTCTGCTTTCCTTTAAGGTTCAAGGTCAACAAGTCTAGAGGTTCCGTTCCTTTGGGCTTGAAAAACGTCTTCTCAACCTGAAACCCCTTCCTGAAATAGACGCCACCAGTAATCCAATGCGGATTGCGAGCCACAAGAGTCTTGACCTGATCTACGTCTAGTTGGCGAAGCCTATCCAACGCAGTCTGAACCAACGCCAGTCCAACACCTTTACCTTCGAACTTGGGCTTGTTAATGCAAGTAATCAGCGCAGTCTTTCCATTCTCGTCAACAGGGGTTGGTGCAGTTTTTGCCGGAACATACTCTATGAAAGCTATGGGCTGTCGCTCGTGATAGGCTATCTGAGCTACTGAGCCAAGCTCAGCCAGGCGTTTCTTGAGCCACGCTCGCTTCTTCTCGATCCCGCCCTCAAACGAAGCATACTTTGGCGAATCTTCTGGCGGTAGACACAAGTGAATCTCATCGTCAAAGAGGCTTTCATCAGCCTCCCTGATTCTTATCGACAAGCTATTCGCCGATAGCTCATAATGCAACTTGCACTTAAATAGGTTCGCTCAGCACCTTCAATAAGTCTGAATGCGTAACGATCCCAACGATCTTCTTCCCATCCGTGGCCAGAACACCCTGATGAGTCATCAACAACCTGCGAACCCTCTCAACATCAGCCTCTTCATCCACAACCGGCAAAACAACAACCATGGCACTCTTGGCCGTTTCTTCGACAACGCCTGAACCCAAACGACGCATAATGGACTCCTCGGTCACCGTGCCCACAACACGACTACTATCTATCACCGGAACCTGCGAAATTCCATGTCTTACCATACTATCGCTAACATCCAAAATCCTATCGCTTGGCTTTTCAGAAGCTTATTGGCTTGCTTATCCGCTGTTTCTCAAAGGTGTTTCAGGGACTATTCTGAACATGGGAATGGTGCTAGCCCTCAGCGCTATAATGATTGCGGCAGTCATGTTTCTGGTGAACTGGCTTTCAGATATCAAAAAGGCCCGCGTGAAATTTGCCATAATAGGCATATCATGCATGCGACATGGTTTCTTGCATTGTCCTTCGTGGCCACAACTTATCAGATCGTTGCCTTATCGTTGCTTGATGGTGTCACCGCCGCTTTCAACGTGTCATGGTTTGCCCATTACGGCGATTCCTTCCCAAGAGAACAGTATGCAAGCATCCTTGTCTTGATGGAAACAGGGCTTATGATCGGCAGAATCGCAAACCTCGCGCCCACACTGGTCTTCATACCCTTAGCCAGCTACGCAAGCTATTTCCGATTTTCAACAATCGTGCTGCTTTTTCTGATTCCGCTATACATCATTTCAAAGAGAAAGTAGCCAGACAGGCGGTCTGCAAAGCTTTATCACTTAGAGTATCGCAAGATGTCCACAAACGGGTGTTAACATGGAAGCTTGGGAAGCCGCGAAGAACGCCTTGGAATGCGTTCTAGGCACGAAAAAAGGTGAAAGCCTCGTCATTTTCTGTGATCATGAAAAGCTGGAAATAGGGAATGCGTTCGCAGCTGGTGCTCTTAGGCTCGGGCTTCAGGCACGATTAATGGATTTGAAACCTGAAACAAAGGCCTTCCGAAAGGATGTCTCGCCAGAGCTCTTGGAAATACTGACAAAACATCCGCCTGACATTTACATCAACCTTCTGCGCGGAGTCCGCGAAGAAACTCCCTTCAGAATAAGACTCATCAAACTCGAAACCAAAGACCACAGGGCACGACTAGGACACTGCCCAGGCGTCACCATCGACATGCTCACCAAAGGAGCACTCGCACTAAAAGCTGAAGAACACAAGAAAATGCAGGGATTCGCGAACGACCTGATCAAGAATCTCAGTCATGCAGAGAAACTGGAGATCACTAACCCAGCCGGCACTAAACTTTCCCTCAGCGCTTCAGGAAGACCATTCTTCACAGACACAATAATCAATTGGGAAACCTTGAAATGGATGAACCTGCCCACCGGCGAGGTTATACTCGCACCAGTAGAAGATTCACTGGAAGGCGTCATGGTTTGCGACATGGCCATCGGCGGGATAGGTCCGCTGAAGACTACCGTCACACTCACGATTCGCAAGGGAAAAGTGCAGGACTCGTCATCTGAAGACAAGCAGGTGCTGAAGCGCGTCAGAGACTCCTTAAATACTGACGAAACATCTGGCACAGTAGGTGAATTCGCGTTTGGCATAAACTCAAAGGCGAGATTCGTGGAGGAATTCCTTGAGGCTGAAAAAGTGTTGGGCACGATTCACATAGCTTTTGGCGACAACTCCGATATGCCTGGCGGCAAGAACCCCTCCAAGAATCACATGGATCTTCTGATGTCAAAGCCAACGGTGAAAGTCACCAACAAGGATGGATCAACCTTCAAAACACTTGTCGACGGCATCTTCCAGTAAATGTAGCCAAACAGTCTTAAACGCTTAAATGATCGAGAACCAGACTCCAATGAAGGCTGAGAAACATGACCGAAGTAGCTGAAGAGAAACTGCCCATTTCCGACTTCTACAAAGTGATCGACTACGTTACCATCTTTAAAAGCGAAAAATGGTGGGAAGCCATAGTAGTCTTTGAATCCTATGGAAAACGGCAGATCGGGATGTACTTGTGGCAGAAGAGAAAAGACAAGCAGAACGAAGGCGAAGAAAAGGAACAGCAAACAGAATATAAGTGGAAGCGAAAGCACAAGTTTAACGTCAGAGACCTTGAAGAATGGAATAAGCTCAAGAACGCTATAGAGCAGCTTGCCCCCAAACTTGGCACGAGGTAGTTGCTTCTTCCGGTTCCATATCTTGGATTCGTATTCGGGGTTAGAATCCAGGATTGAATAGCCTTATTAGCCAACTTCACGACAGAAGCTCAGAAGGGAACTCTTTGGCAACTGAACAAGAAGTACAACCAAGCGTATCAGCCGCGCAACAAGTGTATGAGGAAAATGTCCCTCATGAGGAATACGCGTCTACAGAGGAAACTACTGAACAGCCACAGGAGCAGAAGAAATCAAACTCGAACGATGACAGGCATAACCAAAGCGGCTTCATTCATGGACTTTCCGTAGGCTTAGGAATCGGGTGCATAGCCACTTTCGCAATAATCTGGATATCACTGTTCTTCACACCGCAAATGCCCGCAACGATCACATATGAAACTCTACTTTCAGTGTTCATCTACCCACTGATCTATTTGTTGACAGTAGGGCTTATCGCATTGACCGCAGGCATCGTTAGAGAGTACTACTCCATAAGAAGATAGAAACTTTCTCTACATATTTTCTCGCATGGACGCAATCTTGGTGACTGATAGCCTAGGTTGTGCTTGTGTTAGCGTCAGTAAGTATATTTTTCTCCTCCCACCAGTATGCGTTCTATGGCAGTGTTGAAATTTATCATTCCTTCGCTCGTTTTCGCTGAAATCGGGATCAGTGGGAACTTCAAACCTAGCCTTTGGATCGCCCGTGCCATGTCTCTGCTCAGCAGGCGTTTGATGCCTTCAAGTTTCTGTTCAATAGAATCTTCCAAAGCGGCTTGGCTGGCTGACCAGTCCACTATTCTGTTGACCTCTGCTTCTGGGATAAGATCACTCTTTGATAGTATGTATATTTGGGGAATCACGAATCGGTTGTAGACTGCTGTGGCAAGGAACATGTTTGAAACATAGTTTTGTGGGTTAACTGAGAAAACGGCATCGAACAAGTAGACTAGACCCTTCGGTTCTTTCGTAAGCTCACTAGCAATATAAGGTCCGCTTGCTCTAAAAGCGAAAAGCTCCATCTGCCCCGAAGTATCCACCAAAACGATGTCCGACTTCAGATCCTCAATCTCTCTCGAAACTTGCTCAATCTCATCCGCAATCAGATCAGCAGCCATCACAAGCGCTCCATTCGGACCCAGCGTGTATTTCTGCATCAAGTCCTCTACGTTCACGTAGTTGCGGATGTCCACATCGGGCGAATAAGGCAAGGTCAACGCGCCAGGATCAAGATTCACCAAAGAAACATCCTGCTTAGACATCTGCAACCACTCGCCAAAAGCCGCAGCAAGTCTGGATTTCCCAGACCCAGCTGTCCCGACTATAAAGAGTATGAACATGCCCAAATCACCCTAGGAAGCCTGTGTTTGAATACCACACGTGTCAGCAAATAAAAACTCTTTCCATTAAGTAGGGATTTCAGGCGGCTGAGTAGTCAGGGTTTCGTGCGGGGTTTTCCTTGAGACTGCGTAGATCACAATTCCCACCACAGCCAGAACCGCAATCAGGCCTAGCAGTGCAACGAAGAACGTTGACATTATCGTCACGGTTTGGGTTTGGCTGTCTGCTGTAGCGTATTCGCTATCGCCAGACCAGCTTGCTCGGAAATAGTCTATTCCTGCAGTGTCTGCAGTCCATACATACGAGAACCGTCCCTCAGAATCAGTTGCTACGGAGGCCAGTTCTGTCCATGAAAGACTGGCTGTTTTGATGTAGATAGTGACTGTCTTGTCTTGCAAAGCTGGGGAGAGTTGCCCTGAAAAGGTGATGGTGCTTCCTTGAAGAAGAGAGGAAGGAGAAACAGTCAACGACAATGTTGAGGGCGCTAAGCTTCTGTAGCTTGCCGAAATCTGTCCTGGGGCAGTTTGTTCACAATCTTCAAGTGTGATAACTTGCACGGAAGCATGTTCTAACGTGTCTGGACATTCGCCAACTCTCCATCCGGTTTGCCAATTTCCTCCTGTGCATTCAGCTATATAGTGCCTAGCGTTGTTGCTTGTTACGTAGAATGCGGCTTGTCTCGCGTCATTTGGGGCATGAGAGAGGCTGACGCCAACGTTCATGTGTGACTCAATTTCATAGTAAAGTAGCACTACATCAAGTCCACGGGCCTTGATGATTGATGCTGCAATGAACGAGAAGAGGTCGCAATCTCCATTGCTATCAACAATCGTTTCAACAGGATATTTCGGTGGTGCAGTAACCTCATAGGGTATCTGATGCACGAGCATCAGCACGCCATTGACAAAATCCTCGTCATCAGTATAGATCTGCCCCAAACAATCCGCAATAGGTGCTAGCGCATACGGTGTCACAAACTTGGCGAAATCAGTGTTGAAGGTCATTCTGTGGGTTTTTTCTGCGTAATAGTCCTGAAGTGATTGCGAAATGGCAACATTCAAACTGTAGTCCTTAGAATCACCGTCAGGGTGTTCCAGAAGCTGATAGGAACCACTGAAATTCGTTGCAGACCCGAATGGAAGCAAGTGGGAAATCTGAAACAGAAAAACTGCAATGATCAGCCGAGTTGAGAGTCTTGCCTTCATCTCAATCTGGAAAAACGTAATGGTTAGCGTGGTTTAAGGCAGTTATGAACCGAGAATCAAGATCGAAAAACAGTTTTAAAGCTCAGTCAGCCGCTAAATCCATTTTAAGATTAGAAAAGCTCCCAATTCAACTATTTCCCCGAGTTTTGCGGCTTAACCTTTCCCAACGTTCTTTCTCAACTAGGTTCCAAAACTGCGTGGCTGCTTTTTCTAATTCGTTTCTGGCAATCTTTTCGCTGTCCCCAGTTGTCGAAAGATGAAGCTCAATTCCTGGCTTTTTTCCCTCGCATTTCGAGTGAGACTTCAAGTAGACATGAGACTTCATGTAAACGTGCGGGTTGTCATGCATTGTCTGGTCGATTAGTGGAGCCAAGGCTGACTCTACGATACCATTAACATGAATGCTCTTTTCGAAGAACGCGGTCTTGCCCGCTTCTTTTTTCAACAGGGGGGTAACTGACTCTTCAAAGATAGCCTCCATTTCAGGTGGGACACCCGGAAGCGCCACAATGAAAGCTCTCTTTGCTTTTATCAAAACGCCAGGTGCTGTTCCTGCAGGATTGAACAGAGGTCTCGCTCTTTCTGGGAGCGTCGCCATTTTGACTCTTGCAGGCGTCAACTCGCTTTTTTTCATCTTCTTCTTGAAATAAGCTTCATATTTCCTCTTGATCATTTCTAAGGCTTCTTCGTTGACTCTCAGTTTCCTGTCAAGTGCTTTGGCGATACCTTCCAGCGTCTTGTCGTCAAACGTTGGGCCCAGTCCGCCAGTTGTAATTATGAATCGCGGCTTTCGCTGCAGGGCTTCTCGAATAGCTGTTGCGATCTCGTTAACATAGTCTCCGACGATGGTTATTCGCTTCACAATCGTTCCCAAGGATGTGGCTTGCCTTGCCAGCCAATGGGCGTTCGTGTTAAGCGTTTTGCCGATCAAAAGCTCGTTTCCGATGCACACTATTTCGATTTGTCGATTCACGACTGATTACCTGCTTGAGAGATCATTGAACAGAATTGTTGTGCTCCTTTATGCTGTTTGCTGATTTTCCGTTCGGAAAGCTGTGTGCTGCATCTATTTTTTCTTGCTGAGCCACCACTTCAGGTACTCTTTCTTCCGGTTCTGTTGTTCCTCTTCCTGCGTTTCGGTGCTCGGTCTAAGCTTCTCTCTGAGCTCCATTAGCTCTTGTTGCGTGACTGATAGACCACAGCTTTTGCAAACGTAGTGCTTAGTAGCGATCATGTAGTGCATTTCGCCGCCGCATTCTGGGCAATACGTCATGTCGTCGCCCCTGATTTTCTCAGATGATAGGGAATCAACGGAGAGAAATATGTTTTGGTGCAGGCTTCATAGATGGCTACAGTTTTCCCTTCACTTGGATTGCGCGAAGCGCAGTCAGATAGGATGCTGCGCCGATGATTGCAAAGGGAATGCTTGTGAAAAGAATGCTCAATAGGAAAAGAGGTTGAACGGGGTTTCCTGCGAAGGTGTATTGGCGCATAGCTTCAGCAGCAAGACTCAACGGATTTGCTGACACTACGTCAGTTAAGAACGTTGGAAGATAGCTTCTAACAAAGTCAATAGGGTAAAAAACAGTACTGAAGGTTACTAACAATACTTGTACGACTTGCTGATAAGCGAAAAAGTATTCCCCGTGAGTTGAGGCCAATGCTGCAAGGGTGGCCGAAATGCCTGCAAGCCCCATGGCCAGAACGAACAGAAATGGTAAAAGTATGAAGGTGCTCCAGATGGCCTGTGCCGGAAGAACAATGAGCGCAATAAGCAGGAGTGACGTTGAATACACAACTGCTGCAAGCCCCCCAGCGAGCAAGTAAGCAATCACGATGCCATGGATGCTTATAGGCAATGATAGATAGTATTGGATTACTCCTTCGCGGATGGCTAACCATATGCGTCGCCCGGTGTCTAAGGCGGCTGCGAAAAGTCCCATGACTACGACGCCGGGAACGAAGAAGTTGAAGTAGTTGATGGTCATCAGTTTATTGTATACTAGGGCGACCACGAGCATGTCTGATAGGTGAAGGCTTAGAAGGATCGCCATCAGCCATTTTGTTCTGAAGAAGTAGGAGAAGTCGTTGCGAGCTAGTCGCAAGATGCGGCGCAGTTCTGTCATCCGCTTTTCACGCCCTCAACCAAACGTTGAAGAAGAAACGCCCCCAATCCAAGAGTGCTAACAGCAAGAGCCGTAAGCACAGCAACTGCATACATAGGGTTAAGAAGTATGCTAGGGTCGAATCCGAGTAGAAAGCGAACTAGATCGGCACCATAGGTTAGGGGGCTAAGAGTTGCCACTAAGGCGTAGCCTTGGGGCAGAAACATGAGTGGATAGAGCACTGTGCTGAAGCGGATTATGACGGTGCTTAAGCCTGTTACGATGGCAGAGTACATGTCGCTCGATTTGAACGCTATGAAAGACAAGCCTAGCATCAACCCAGCCACACCAAAGCCTAGACAGAACAGCGAGGCTATCGCGGCTACTACTGAGAAGGCTGTCAAATTTCCAAGCAATGTCAATGTGATGAACAAAGGAACCGTAAGCATTATGGCAAGTTCGGCTCCGCCCTGCAGAGTGATGGCAAGAAACAGTTTTGACCGTGAGATTGGAAGGCTGAGGAGGTATGGCAGTCTTCCTTCATGGGCGTGCTCAACGAAACTCCGTCCGGCGTGAGAGCCTATCTCAAAAGTCATCATGACAATAAAACCTACCGCATAAAATTGCTGATAGTTCCCTATCGCTTGTGCTTTCACGAGTTGCGATATGATGGCTCCGTAAATGAAGAGCTGTATGGTGAAAGTGAACCATTCGATCAGTATCCATACGGGTGGCTTGATTTCCGGTTTCAGGTCGAACCAAACCAGACGGATAACGTTACGCATTTTCACTTGTCTCCAGCTTCTTGCCTGTGAAGCTCAGGAAAACATCGTCCA
>JBGOYR010000007.1:0-16605 GCA_041479765.1 Bathyarchaeia archaeon
AACAACTCTCTATTAAGGATTTATGAAAGCGTAAGCGACGTTCCAATAAGAACAAGAGGCAAGGCAAGTGAAGGTTTTAATCTTGCCTTGAAAACGTTCTGTAGCCATGTGGCGACTTGGGTTCTTCTTTCATGAGATGGGTTTCGGTCTGTTGTCAATCTTTCTTCCTCTGTATGTGGTTGCCATCGGCGGATCATTGGTCGACATAGGAATAATGTCGGCGGTCGCACTTCTTCTGGCGATCCCGGCTTCTTTCTTCTGGGGATATGTCTGCGACAAGACGAAGCACTACAAACGCTACATACTGCTGTCATTTCTTGTTTCAACTGCCCTGCTTTCCGTTTTCACGCTAACTACGAGCATAGCTTGGCTGATAGTTCTCTATGCCATGATGTCTGTCTTTCACGTGGCTCATGAAGCACCAAAAAACGTGCTGATAGCGGAACTGTATACACACGAAGAGTGGGAAAGAAGATTCGCGTTCTATGAAGGCTTGACTGAAGCAGGCTGGCTCATCGGCTTGCTCTTGGGGTTCCTAACCTCAGCTTACGGGTTTGGAGCCATAAACACGCTATTGCTGTGCAGTGGCTTAAACTTGCTTGCTTTAATTATGTCTTCGATCTTGGTCACAGACCCTCTTCTTATCTTCGAAAGAGGTCTTGTAAACATAGAAAAGTCTGTGGGTTTTGCATCCCATGGAGTGTTCTTGGCATCCAAAATGCTGGATGGGATATCTGTTGACGAAAAACTGAGAAAAGAGAATGTTACTGCCTTCTGTGGAGGTCTTGTTCTGTTTTCATTGGCTACGAGCATACTTTTCACACCTATGCCCGTCTTCGTTTCCAACATAACCAAGAACGCAGGTTTCCCTGAAAGCCTGGTTTTTGCCATTTTCGTTCTGAACTCGGGCGGCGCGGTTGCAGGCTACTTCTTCGCAGGTAAACGATCAAGCGGACGAACTGGAAGGGCTAACTTTGGCAGAATAGTGGTTTTTCGAAGCCTTCTTGCTTTTCTTCTGACTGTCGCCGTTCAGATAACTCTTTACAACGTAGCGTTAGTAACGGCAATCTTGATCTTGATGGGCTTCGCCTACGCTATATTCTTGGTCTCTACGCTCTCACTTTCAATGGAACTCATACCAGCGGGAAAAGCAGGCTTGTTCAATGTTCTAATCGGAATTGGTGGTGCGTGCGGGTCTTTCATCGGTCCCTTCATTGCTCAAGCGTTCGAGTCATCCGGATTCATCTATGTGTTCATAACGTCAGGGTTTCTTTTCCTTGCATCATATGTGGCATTCAGAATCTATGCGTGAAAAGCAAAAAAGGTGAGGGTTTAGCCCGGAAAGATCGGGCTCTGAACTGAGAGTTATTCTACGTGTACTCTGAACAGGTCGATGTCTTCTCGCATTTCCGGAGTTGATTCAAGGAAGTCTCTTACGGCGTGTTCAACGTCTCTTGATTGTGTGATGTATCTGCCAACGATGATTATGTCTGCGCCTTTCGCCAAGGCTTCTTTGGCTGTTTCTGGAACTATGCCGCCTGCCACTGCAATCAGGAGTTTCTTGTCCTTGAATATCTGCCGAATCTCAGGGATGTTCTCCAATCCATGTGATCTTCCTGTTTCCTGGTCTATTCCTCGGTGCAGTATGACGATGTCTGGGAGTTCTTTGATCGATCTGAGCTTCTTGATGGGGTCTTCTACGTTCATCATGTCCATGGCAGCGTATATGCCGAGTCGCTTTGCTTCACTGTTGAATGCGTTGAGTGTTTCAGCAGACGCCAGCCCGGCAGCAACTACAGCATCGGCAGTTTCCTCGTAAGCCAAATCCGCCTCAACCTTGCCAACATCCAGCGTCTTCAAATCGGCAATGAAGAACACGTCTTTAGCCACTTCTCTCAGGTCACTGATCACCTTAGTTCCGTACCGCTTGATCAGAGGCGTTCCCACTTCAAGGATTACCCTGTCGCTCTTGGGAATCTGGGCAATGATCTTCTTTGTCCTCTCCAGATCAGGTACGTCAAGTGAAATCTGCAAGTAAGGCGGTCTCCACAACCGAGGAACCTTGAATCCCATTATCGGGTGTTTAGCTCTGTCCTTGTCATAGAAGATCTTCTCAAGTGATGGATACTTTGACATGGCTCTTTTCAAAGCCAGTTTGGTTGCACTGTAGTTGTAATGATATATCCTGCGGAAGTCAGCCGCCTTCGGGTGAATGAATACACTGCAGACTATGACCCAGTCATCCACCTTGTCTTTCGGCACTATCCCTTCTTCTACGGCATCTGCAATAGCCTTTGCCACTGAAGCTTGGGCAGGACCGAAAATTTTGCTCACGTCCTCCAGATTTTTGATAGTGACCTTGGGCACGATCAGTGTGTGAGGCTTTGGCGGAAGATTAGGTCTTATTACCGCCAGTAGCGGCGTGTGTCCGACTGAAAGGCTTGTCATCCCGGCGGCAAAAGCTTGTCCGACAGGGCCATCCTTGTCACCCATTAGAAGATCCACGTGGGCAACTTCATTCCCCTCGCCTACTAGTGCCTCGCCAATCAGATATACAGGCTTCTCACAAGTTTCGACAGTCTCCGACAGATAGGATGTCGGTATGGCGTCGGCTACCTCTTTGAAATCGACATTGAACTCCTTAAGCCAAGCATAAAGCGTGTCCCTGTGTATGTTCAGGATAGAAGCAGTTCCCGAGACTGTCGGCTTTGTTGGACGCCTCGGCAGACGACTGCGCGTTCCAGCTTCCTTTTCAGCAGCTTCCGTCAATATTTTGACGAGTTCCTCCTTTGTCTCTGGTTTTTTCGCTTCATGTTCCGACATTTTGTGCATCACTAAACTATTGTGTTTGGGTTCGTTGTATATAAAACTGTCGGATATGCCTGAGACTGGCAGAGTCTGGACGTAGATTGGGAAAGGAAGTGTCGGCTTGGGCGCCGTCTCAAGCTTGTTTCCAGCACAGACTTTAGCAGTTCCGTCGGTATTGTAGGAAAAACGGTAGGATGGCCTTTTTTTGCGACATTTGGTTGTCGGTGTTGGAGACCACTATCCGTCACTTTCGTTGAGTTGTTGTAGCTTGGGCTCTCGTGAATAAACCTATATATTTGAGGGTGCAAGATGGTTAAGCCATCTTGCGGAGATATTTGCATGTCATGGAAAGATCTATTGCATCTGTGCTTGGTGCTTGTTGGTGTAGTTTTGTTCCTCTATGGCTCTAACTATTACGAGGCGCTGGTTGGTTGGGCTGGTGTGGTTTTGATGGTTGGCGGTTTCGCTGCTGAGATTGCGTTGAAAGTCTATGAGTTTGCGAGAAAAAGGGGAGGAGGATCAGAAGCCGTAAAGCTCTGAGTACTTCTCGTTTAAGTAGTTCAGGTATGGTTTGACGGTTGGTTCTTTTCCGGTCACTCTTTTGATCAGGTCTGATGGGTCGTAGAGGTTTCCATGATGGTGGATGTTCTTTGCCAGCCATTGCTTTGTGTTGGCAAAGTTGCCTTTTGCTAGTTGCTTTCGCCAATCAGGCAGGTCTTTGTTCATTTTCTCCAAGAACTGTCCACTATAGATGTTTCCCAGTGCGTAGCTCGGGAAGTAACCGTATAATCCGCTGGCCCAGTGTGTATCTTGCATTACGCCTTCAGAATCGTTTTCGATTTTTATGCCTAAGTAGTCTTTGTAGCTTTGGTTCCAGATTTCAGGAAGTTCTTTCACTGCGATCTTGTCGGCAAAGAGGTCTCGTTCGATGTTGAACCTTATGATTATGTGTAGTCCGTAGGTGACTTCGTCGGCTTCTACGCGTATCTTTGATCGTTTGACATGGTTGATGGCGTGGATGAATTTGTCCAAGGTTACGTCTGCCAGTGCTTTGCCTGTTAATTCCTTCAGTTTCGGGAGGAAGTATGTCCAGAACTCTCGAGATCGTCCGATGATGTTTTCGATTGAGCGGGATTGTGACTCGTGTATGCCTGAGGAGCAGCCTGTGCCGACGGGTCGGTACATGAATTCGGGGTTCAGATCCTGCTCGTACATAGCGTGTCCGGCTTCGTGAAGCACCGAGAATATTGATGATGCAAACATGTTTTCAAAATAGTGCGTCGTTATGCGAACGTCGTCATAGTAGCCGTTCGTGAATGGGTGTTCGGTTTCGTCGATTCTGCCTCCTGAGTTCTTCGATGTCACGTCGTACTGAACAGCTTCAGCAAGAGCCACAGCGATCTTGCGCTGAACGTCTATCGGGACTTTGCGGTTTAGAATGCTTACGTCCGGTTGTTTTGGTGCGCTTTCGCACTTTTTGAGTACGGCAACCAAGCCGATCTTGAGTTCGTCAAAGACTTTGGTTATTGCCTTAGCCGTCATTTTCGGTTCAAAGATGTCTATCAGAGCATCGTAAGGTGTTGATGTTTCTTTGACTTTCATTAGTATGTCTGCGGCTTTCTTTTGCAGTTCGATGATCTTTTCAAGTTCAGGCTTGAACATTGCAAAGTTTTTCGCCGCCTTGGCCTTCTTCCAGACGTCGACACTTATGGCTCGCTGTTTCGCAATCGCTGCAACGAGTTCCTCAGGAAGTTTCGTTTGTTCGTCATAGTTCTTCTTGATCAAGTAGATGTTGCGCTTCTCTATGGCAGTCATCTTCTCGTATCCCGGGTCTTTCATGATCTTCTGCAGAAGGCTTCCTATTTCGGGGTCCGTGCTTAGTTTGTGTTCGAAGCGGCTGAGGAGGGCAAGTTGTTCGCTTCGCAGTTTGATGGCTTTTGGGGGCATCATTGTTTCCATGTCCCAGGCAATGATAGATTCGGCTGAGCCGAAAACGAATAGATCTTTCGCTTTTTCCATTAGCTTCTTGTAATTTGATGCTAGGTTCTCCGTCATTCTGCAATCGCCTTTTCTTGAGAAGATAAATCGATAGAGACAGCTTGTATATCAGTCTTAAGCCTCAAATGCCGCGGCAACTTGACTGATCATTTCATTGCTCTTTGGCATACTCATATGATCCAAAAAGGTTTCCTTCAGAATCTGCAAATGTAGCCATGCATTTCCGCCTTCCTTTGACTTTGTCCGCATCGAAAACTACTGATCACATGAGGTCCGATGCCTTGATGTCTAGAGGCTTTGGTGCTCCGGCCGGGATTTGGACCCGGGTCTCCGACTCGAAAGGCCGGAATACTTAACCGGACTATACTACCGGAGCCCATAAAACCCGGTATCAGTGCAAGTTATGCCTTCATTCGAATAAACCTTATCCTTTGAAAGCGGTTTTCAAGCAAAACTCGAGTGGCGCTAGAGTGGTTTCTGCTTTGTTCAATGCGGGTGCATAGTGAGCGGTCTTCGCAGAATTAGTCATTATCGTTCTTATTCCAAGGAGTTCGGTCCACGACACAACAGTACACACATCCGTAAGCACGTGAACACCGCTTCCTTCAATCTTCCTAACGTCAGCTGCTGCCTTTTCCTTGACATATCGCGAAGTGCAGACCCAGCATTCCTTTCCCGTTCTGACTTTTTTGCCATTTGTCAGCTCAGCAATGTGCCTGATCTCATTTATTGAGCAGTGAGGGCACCCGATGAACACCAAGTCTGGTTCTTGCGTTGAAGCTGTTGACAAGGTCTCTGTCGTCTTTGCGACGTCTTTTGTTTCCACGTTGATCTTTTTTAAATTCCGTGTCTGCATGGAAATGTTTTCTCTGCAAAACATGTTTGTCATGCCTGCCGCAGCCAACGCAGCACCCAACTGCTTCAAGTTGTCTTCAGAAGCATCTCGTAATCCTCGGATGAGAGGAATCTTGTCCCCGAGAATCTTGCCCAAGTGAATTCCTAAGGCTCCGAACTCTGTTTCATTCCTCAACTGTTCCTCCACATTCACGAGCACATTAGGCTGACGATTTTCAGCCTTGTGCATACCATAATCAGGCGTCTTGCCAATGATTGCTGCTGCAAGAGCACTTGGGCCGCCTTCCCGGTTCGTGCAAGCTCCCACGACAGAATTGGCGTAGACTACTGCTGAAGATTCGGCCCAAGCAAGATGCGAACCCTTCTTCGGTTTCGCTAAGTAATACGGTGTACACGTTAAGGACGGCGTTATGCCCATCCTTTCGAACTGCTTCAGAATGTTCATTTGGTTCCTGCGTATGTGTTCAGGCAGCTTTCGCAAAAGATATTCCGGATCAAAACCCTGAGGGTTTATTGTAGTTCTGACTCTTGTCTTTCCGTCAGCATCTGCCAGCGCCTCTAGAAACTCGATTGGTGCATCGCCTAACGTCTTGTAAGAAACGCCGGAAACATGGGCAGAGTCAATCGGAATCAACCTGCTCGCACCGAAAAGCTCGCCCAACCGTACGAGAATCTTCATGCAGGTTTGGTTTGCCCAACCGCTCTCTCCATCGTAGATGCGCTCTTCCTCTTTCGTCAAATGCAAGCCGGCTTAACACTCCTCTGCTCTGGCCACTTTGACGAAGCCTTTGAACGCGTCAACCTCAACCAGGTCGCCCGTTCTGATCTGTTTGATATCAACCTTGTCAACCATTGGGATGCCTGCTATTATTGCACCAACCACGACAACTGGGTCAGCGGTTTGGTTGACTATCGCTTTTGGGGCGAGCTTCTTTTTGGATAGTGAATAGAGAACGTAGCTGCCGACGGTTGATCCACTTCCGTGTGGGAAGCATAACACTTTGTCTTTTATGCACTCGCCGCAGAGATCGTGAGTCTTGTCGATTATCTTCCCGTCGGCCGGATCAACGCCGCCCAAGAAACTTATGGGTTTTGACGACACTAGCGCCTTGGCTTTGCACAGTCCTTCAACGATTCTCCGCCCCTTCAACACGACGTTAGGCATCTTCTCGCGCTCTAATAGGATATTTTAGCCGTTGAAGGTACATCACCCAAGATCTTTGTTGCTGCTGCGCTGACCTTTCCCCGGTTTTCCTCATCCGTGTAAACGCGCAGAATGTTTATGAAGCCTCTAAGCGTTTCGATGATCTTTGAAATCTCGCTCACTCGCTGGGGGATCTTTTCGTTTTCGCTCCTATAGAATACCGGAATCTCTGTGGCATCCATGAGTGCCGAATGGTGATAGGGCACAGAAGGAACCGTAGGCACATCTATTACTACTGCTTCTGTTTCGACTTTTGCTTGCTTGGCGATATCTGTCTGCAATTGCCTCCGATGTGTTTCTCGTCCGAAAATGTTTGATACCATGGTGTCCTTCTCGTAAAAGGTTCTTTCATAGGCGCACTTGAGCAGCTTTCGTCTTTCAAGGTTCCTAATGATACCGTTTGACTTCCTGCAATTCTTCAGCATCGTCCAAACCGTGTAATCATCCATAGCCAAATACTCTTCAGGAGTCTTGAAACTCGTCAGCCCAAGCTCATCGTTTGCCTTTTCCATAGCCAAGGCAAGCATTATCTGCGCGGCTCGACCAACCCGGTGGAAGTAGATGCTCTTGAATGATTCTATGCGAGCTATGATGAGTGACTCAAGCGCGGAAAGCGCGCCTAGATCTACCGCCAAGTTTTCGCCCATCACATCCAAAGCATGAATTAAACGAAAGATGTCGATGTAGCCGTATTCCGCACCTGTGTGATGTGTGTCCCGCACGATAAAGTCTAGCTTGTCCACATCCACCGCGCTGCTTATCACTTGATCCAGAAAAGCCCTTTTCGGTCTATGAAGCATTCCAGTTGACAGTTTTCCAATTTCCTCAGGGTTGTAGCCGATTCTGCCTAGCTTGTCTTTTAACTCGCTGCTTGAAACTATCCAACGTGTCATGTCCTCATGAGTCTTGTGTAGCTCCTTATCTAGAAGGTGCTCGAAAACGTGCGAGAAAGGGCCGTGACCGACGTCGTGAAGCAAGCCTGCAATCCTGACCATCTCCGCTTCTTTTTCGCTGACGCACTGGGAAATATTCGGGTTCTCCACAACTCTTCCAGCCAGATACATGACGCCAACGGAATGCTCAAAGCGCGTGTGATTCGCTCCGGGATAAACGTATTCTGAACCTGCCAACTGACGAAGTCTACGCATTCTCTGAACGGGAAAAGAATCGATGATTTCCTTTTCATTTTCCGTTATGTAAACGTATCCGTGAACTGGATCCTTTATTTCGCCCCAGTAATTCTTGGGCATTCATGATTTTCTCCGTTTCTCGTGGGCAATTATTAATGTATCTTCATATTTATAATGCCTAACGTCTAAATGAAGAGTGAAGAAAGTGAAAGCAAAAGGCTCTTTCATTTGCATTGAAGGACTGGACGGTTGTGGAAAGACAACGCAAACCCGGATGCTTGTTAGAAGACTCAGGCGAAGAGGTTTTGATGCGGTCCATACTGTCGAGCCAAGCCGAGGAAGGATAGGAAGGTTCCTGAAGAAATATCTCTTGCATGGCAAGGAACGTGGGTCTGGCATCGTTGAGGCTTTGTTGTTTGCCGCTGACCGTTTTGAACACGTAGAGAAGGAGATTATTCCGGCCCTGAATGAAGGAAAAGTTGTGGTCTCAGATCGCTACGTCTATTCATCTTTGGCCTACCAAGGAGCGACTGGTCTTAGCTTGGACTGGATAAGAAGACTAAATGAACACGCAGTGTGTCCAGATCTTGCAATCTTCATTGATGTGGATCCAGCTACTGTCACAAGGAGGCTGAAGGCGAAAAAGTCTGTTATGGAAGATCTGGAAACTCAACGACAGGTGCAGAGAGTTTACGTGAAGCTTGCTGAGGTTGGTGAGCTTCTGAAAATAGATGGAAATAGGCCTTTGAAGGCGGTGGCCGATGATGTTTTGGCTGCAGTTCTGAAGTTTTTGGGAAAGGCTGGCTAGTCAGGAGCAGTGGTTTTCAACACTTTTCTTGAGAATGCCGCATTAACTTTGTCTCTCACAAGGTTGGCGATTTCTTCCGGGGATATGTGCATTGAGCCTCTTTCGTGGAAAATGCGCATCTCTATCATACCCTTGTCGAACTTCAGCCGGAACATGTAGTAATCGAACCGTAATGGCGTTTGCTTCTCGTTCTTTGTTCTATAGTAGCGTAGAACGCAGAGAAAATCCATAATGGAAAAGGTTCTTTCACTTATTCTGTTTAGCACTTCTTTCATTTCTTTATCATCTAAATAGTTGAAGGTTTGAGTATCAGCAATGCCGAACTCGAAGGCAATCTGGCACTGAGGTATTGAAGGATTGCCCAAGTCCTCCAAGCGTGAGGTTTCAGTGTTCAACCGGTGAAGGATTTCGGTTAGGGCTTGTTGGAGTTTCTTGTATGAAACTGAGGTTGTGAAGAACGCGATTTTCTGGATGCCTTCTGGAAAATTCTCGTAGACGCCCAACATCCTGCGTATTCGCCTATTGCTTCTTGGTTTTTCTCACCTTGTCAAGGCTGTCCAGCAGTCCGGAGAGCGCCGTGTTTATTTTCAGCAATTCATCAACGTTTTCTTCGCGTTTCATCTTGTCCTGCATCTCCTGGATCTTTTCCAGCAATGTCGCCTCAAGGGTGTTCAACGCCGTTGAGCCTTGCACTTTAGACAAGTCTTCCCCTTCTTTGACTACGACTACTTTCTTTTCGCACTTCGCGCACCATAGAGTTCCATCTTTTAGTTTGAAGAGCGGGGAGTGACATGCGGGGCAAGCCAGTTCTGTGAGCGTTGAACCTTGACGAAGCAGATCTGCCATCTTCTTGATGTCTTCATCTTCGGGTTGTTCTCGCGGCAAGGTTTTAAAGCCTCGAAAGTAAATAGGTATGCGGCCTATATAATCTGGTTATTGCGGATTGTTTGAGCGTGGTGGTATGGTTAGGAAGAAGAAAATGGAGGAGTATGAGGAGCGGATAAAGCAGGCGTTGGCGGTTCTTGGGGTGGTTTCTGAAGACAACACGACGCCTAGAAACATTAGACGAGCGGCCAAGGATTCTATGGATTCGCTGCAAACGAGTGAGTTCACGCCTGCTGTGAGAGCCTCGAACGCCATCTCGATGTTAGACGAGATTCTGCAAGACCCAAACATGCCGCCCTATACAAGAGTAAAACTGTGGAACGTAATGAGCCTTCTAGAAGCCATCAAAGACTAGCTATATTCATCGAGTTTTGAGAGGCTGAGTTGAATGAAAGTGCTGCCCTATGAAGATGTTGAAGCGAAGAACGCAGGCGAAGGTACTTCAAAGCTGAAGATTAGGTGGCTGATAACTAAAGACACTGGAGCACCGAATTTCGCCATGAGACTGTTTGAAATGGAGCCCGGTGGCCATAGTCCTCTTCATAATCATCCTTGGGAGCATGAAATCTTCATACTCGAAGGTGAAGGAATCGCGGTCGGCGGAAATGAGGAAAAGAAAATCAAAGCCGGCCACGCTGTTTTCATCTCTCCAAACGAAAAGCATCAGCTCCAAAACAACGGTGAAAGAACGCTGAAGTTTCTCTGTCTCATACCCAATGTTGACAAGTGAGCCTTTTCAGGGCATAGGCTTGCCTCACCGAGCCGCTCGCTAGAAATATATGCTAGTTGCGATATGTAGTTTTGGGTTCCAGGAGACAAAACCCTTTGAAATACGACATAATAATTGTTGGAGCAGGCCCGGCTGGGATAATTTCTGCGCTCGAACTTACCGAAAAGAACAACTTGAGCGTTCTCATGCTGGACCGGGGGCAGGATCTGAACCAGCGTAAGTGTCCTGCGAGCCGCGGCTTTGAATGCGTCCATTGCGACCCATGTCAGGTCTTGTCTGGCTGGGGAGGGGCAGGAGCGTTCAGTGATGGAAAACTCACGCTGTCGACCGAAGTGGGTGGGTGGCTCAACGAGTACGTTTCCAATAAGGAGCTTGCAGAACTTGTAGACTACGTGGACAGCATCTACCTGAAATACGGCGCACCCGAACACACCTACGGTGGAGAAGACGAAACCCTGGAGGAGATTGAAAGAAAAGCTTCACTGGCTGGACTGAAGTTCATTCGGCAGAGAATTCGCCACATGGGGACTGAAAGGTGTGTCCAGACTCTTCGAAAGATGCGCCAAGAATTGAATGGTAAAGTTGAGTTCAAACCGAAAAGCGACGTGAAGGGACTTCTAGTCAAGAACAACGTCGTTGAGGGCGTCGAGACGACAAATGGCGAGAGATACTTCGGAAGATACGTCATTGTGGCTCCTGGAAGAGGAGGGGCTGAGTGGTTTCAGTCAGAAGCGCAGGCATTGGGTCTAAAGACGCTCAACAACCCTGTCGATATCGGGGTAAGGGTTGAGATTCTTGCTCCTGTCATGGAAGAACTGACCAAGGTTCTCTATGAACCCAAGTTAATCTATTATTCGAAATCATTTGATGATCAAGTGCGGACTTTCTGTGTTGCACCTTACGGCGAGGTCATAACCGAATCCTACGATGGCGTGTTGACGGTCAACGGCCAGAGTTATGCAGAGAGGAAAACAGAGAACACGAATTTTGCCATTCTGGTGAGCACTTCTTTCACTGAACCGTTCAAGGAGCCTATCGCGTACGGAAAGTATGTAGCACGCCTTTGTAATCTGCTCAGTGGTGGAGTGATAATTCAGCGTTTGGGCGACCTGGAGTCCGGGCGAAGATCAACACATGAACGGATTGACCGCAGCGTTGTGATACCAACACTGAAGAATGCCACGCCCGGAGACCTGAGCTTTGTACTGCCCTACCGCTATCTAGCAGACATACGAGAGATGCTTCAGGCTTTGGACAAGATTTCGCCGGGAATACATTCGAGGGATACGCTTCTTTACGGCATAGAGGTGAAGTTCTACTCTTCAAGACTGCAATTGACAAACAACCTTGAAACCAAAATCCACAACCTATTCACGATTGGCGACGGTGCAGGCGTTACAAGAGGGCTGGTTCAGGCTTCTGCGTCAGGCGTCATCGTAGCAAGAGAAATACTGAAGAGGGAGAAACAAAAGGCGTAACCTAAATGACTATAGTTGACGAGATAAACTGCCCCCACTGCGGCGGACCTGTGCCCTTCAAACCGGGCGAAATACTGGCCACATGCAAATACTGTGGCTACACCGCTGTCATAGAGACTGGCCAGGCCTTCACTTTTGAACATTCTATGCTTCTCAACAAGTTTGACCCTGCAACGGTCGAAGAGCCCATCAGGAATTGGATGGGTACCGGTTTCCTAAAGCCCTCAGATCTTGCCAAGAAGTCAAGAATCATTGAAAAAAAACTAGTCTATTTGCCTTTTTGGGTCGTGTCTGCAAATGCTACAAGCACTTACAAGGGGATTTTTGAACGCATAACGCCAGCCGTGGCCAAGGAGGGAAAGATTGAGAAGACTTATGATTGGCTTGTTCTAGCGAGAAAGGCCACAGAGTTCCCGACGAGAGAGTATGATGTGCCTCTGGAGGGCAAGATTCCTTACGATTTTAGAAAGGTTGAGGCGTTTGCGAAGGTTCTGAATAGCGAGATTGATAAGACTGAGGCTGTGGAGCTTGCTCGCCAGCAGATCGAGAGCAGTCATCGTTATTTGCTTCAACAAGACGTTGACAAAATCGTCGAGATGAAAACTGAAATGAAGGTTGATCAGACAGTCTACCTGCATGCCCCTATATGGTTCGTGAAGTATGAGTATAAGAGCAAGGACTACCAGCTTCTGATTGACGGCGCGACAGGCAACCAGATAAAAGGCGACATACCATCCGCTGGATTCGGTCTATTCTAAATAAACTTTAAAAGAAACCCCTCTTTTATCAGATTGGAAATAAATGTGGGGAAACGGGTTTTGACTGAGAAAAAAGACTATTACGGAATCGCGAAGAAGCAGATGCGCCTCTCAGAGAGGATTCTAGCGGAGATTCCGGGGTTCCGGGGCTACAAGGAGAAGGAACTGCGTAGAGAGTCTGACAAACTAATCAGGAATCATTTGTACCGGAAGCTATCGGAGGCAAAAACAGACGTCAAGGACGTTTTCCAGAAGCTGTCCGACCGTCGTTCGCTTGACGTTCTAAGTGATATGGATCGCCTTGTTGCGAAGTTTGACAGAGTGACCGAGAAGGCTAACCATGCGTCCTATGGATATTCTGGGTTTTTCGACGTAATAAAAATCAACGAGGAGGCTCTCGACAGAATGATCGACTTCGACAACAGGATGGTTGACGAGGCTGCGAAAGTTGTTGATGAAGCCACTGCGTTCAAGACGGAAATCATGAAGCAGAAATATGACAAGGCGAAGGAACGGGTTCAAAGTCTAACTGACACATTGAATGCCTTTGAGGAAGCTTTTGACGAAAGACAAGAGGTAATACTAGGAGTGAAATGACATGCCACAAGTTATAGACTGGAAAAACCCAGGTGCCGAAGATATACTGTGGAGATATCCAGACGAAGAAATCATCTGGGGCGCTCAGCTCATAGTGCATGAGTATGAAGTTGCCATATTCTTCCGAGACGGCAAGGCCTACGATGTTTTCAATGCTGGAAGACACCAATTGACTACGTTAAATCTGCCACTGTTGACAGGTTTGCTAACGCGTATTGTTGGGTTCAAGGAGAAACCATTCAAGGCAACCGTGATATTCGTCTCGACGAAGGTTTTTGCTGGCAAGTACGGCACGCAAGCGCAGACAACGGAGCTTGCACCATTGAAAGTTCACGGTTCATTCTGGTTCAAAGTTGAAAGCCCGCAACTATTCGTAAACGAAGTCGTTGGCGGCCAGAGCGCCTATTCAACAGAGGACGTTAACAATTATCTGCGAGGTTTCTTGAATGAGAAAATCATCGATGAACTCTCACACTACGACTTACTGACCGTCTTCACTAGGCTTGACGAAACCTCGATGCTTGTCAAAAACGCAATCCTTGACTATTTCAAGCGCGTTGGTTTAGAGTTGACCGATCTGCGTTTTGAAGGCATCGACACCACACCTGAGTATCGTGAGCGCCTGTTCTGGCTACGAACTGGAAAGGCGGCGCCGGAGGAAGTGTTGAGGATGGAAACTGTCAAGAAAGCAGCGGAAGAACTTGGAAAGTCTCCGGGAGCAGGTCTAGGAACAGGAATGGTGCTCATACCACAGATTATGACGCCTACAGGTCCAGCGCAGGCACCTGCAGCGGCTTTGGTGATATGTCCGAAGTGTAGCGCAAGAATCCCAGCAACATCAAAGTTCTGTCCCGAATGCGGAACAGCGATTACTCCACCCTCAAGCGGAACAATGACCTGTCCGAAGTGCGGCAAAACCATTCCAATCTCTTCTAAGTTCTGCCCTGACTGCGGCGAAAAAATCCAGTAGGAGGGCGGTGCTCAGAACATGGCTAGTTCAGCGAACAGGGATTTGCTGTCCATTGGCGTTTTCTTAATGATCATTGCTGTTTCCGTTGTCTTGGCATCGCTGGGTGTCATCGCTTGGGATCTGGTGCCCTCGTTCATGATTGCTTCGTATGGTTGCTGGTTGCTTGTGCTGGCTGGAATGCAGTCTTCAAGTCCGCAGAAGTATGGACGTAGCGCTTCCAGTCTCTTTGGATGGGGAGTCTTGTTCATAGCTGTAGGTGGCGCGTTGTTCCTAGCGGGCATTAGCTTGCTATACTCGTTGGTTGTCGTGCTCATCGCACTGGCGGCATTGGCGATATTCGCGGCACTTAGAAGAAAATAGCATCCTCAGTCTCTAAACATTTTTTATTATGGCTTGAATAATGCTACGTGAGGTCACAAACGATATGAGCCAGAAGATGATTGGTCGCGGCACGTGGTATGACAAGATGGCTGCGAAGATCGTGGCACGTGAGCGAAACCTGGGCCGGAGTTTAGATCTGGTCAGGACGGAGATGGGCATTGCTGCTTCTGGTTTTCCGCATGTTGGCAACCTCAGTGATGCGGCTAGGTCTTTCGCTGTGACTCTGGCGTTGAGAGAGCAGGGCTGCAGGTCTGAGCTTGTGGCTTTTGCTGATGATAAGGATGGTTTGAGGAAGGTTCCGGCTGGAATGCCTGAGTCTCTGGAGCAGCATTTGGGCAGACCTGTCACAGACATTCCTGACTTTTTTGGCTGCCACAAGAGCTACGGTGAGCACATGGCTTTGCTGTTGAGGGAGGCCTTGGATAATTGTGGAATTGATTACAAGTTCATGTCTGCTACCGAGGTCTACAGAAGTGGCTTGTTCAACGAAGAGATTAAGACGATTCTCTCGAATGCTAAGAAGATAGGGGAGATAATGAAGGAAGAGGTTGGACAGGAAAAGTTTCTGGAAGCCCTGCCCTACTTTGCGGTCTGCGAGAACTGCGGACGCATTTACACGACTAAGGCTTATGATTTCCTAGCCAAAGAAGACAAGATTCTCTATTCATGTGAAGGCATGGAAGTCAAGGGCCGATGGCTTCAGGGCTGCGGTCACAAGGGTGAAGTAGATTACAGGAAGGGAGAAGGCAAACTTGCTTGGAAGGGCGAGTTCGCGGTTCGATGGAAAGCGTTAGACATACGGTTTGAAGCATTCGGCAAAGAGGTTATGGATTCAGTGCGTGTGAACGACCGCATATGCAGAGAAATACTCAACTGGGAACCTCCTTCACACGCAAAGTATGAGCTTTTCCTAGACAAAAGTGGCAAGAGAATGTCCAAGTCAGCCGGAGTCGTGTTCACTCCGCAAACGTGGTTCAAGTACGGCTCCCCACAGTCACTCATGCTGCTATTGCTGAAACGGTTCGTGGGCACGCGCGCGTTAGACGTGACTGACGTTCCGTTTTACATGAATGAACTGGGCGACTTGGAGGACGTATACTTCGGCAAGAAGCAGACGAAGAACGAGAAGGAGCTAGTCAAGCTCAAAGGTTTGTATGAGTATTGCTGGGTGCTGAAGCCGCCACAGAAGCCGGAAATCCATGTGCCCTATAACTTGATGGCTTTTGTGGTTAAGATGGCTCCCAAAGGCAATGAAGAAGAGTTCATAGCGGATGCGTTTCGCAGGTACGGTTACTTGCCAAAGGATCAAACTCTTGACGAAGGTCTGCGAAGGCGAATCGAGTACGCGTCCCACTGGATAAGAGACTTCGAAGAGATTAAGGAGACAACGGTTAGTCTGGCCAGTGGAGAAAGAAACGCGATAACAGAGTTGATCGAAGTCTTGAAGGCCGAGGAGGAGGCGGAAAAGATACAGAACGCCGTCTTCAACACCGCCAAAAAACAAGACCTGCAGCCAGCCGCCTTCTTCAAAACCCTGTACACGATCCTCGTAGGCGCTCCGCAGGGTCCAAGGCTCGGCCCGTACATTCTAGCAATGGGAAAACAGAATGTCATCGACGCATTGGAGCGAGCATTGAACAGCTCATAGTAGAGCAGGATGAAAGTCGTGCACGTTTACGAGGTATCAACAACCGAGCCTTACATCGTATCACCTGTTTGCTTGAGTCCAAGTGTCACGCCAAAGTGACACGAGATCCTCAGTGCAGTGTCCTTATCAACAACTTGAGTTGGTGGGGTATTGCTTTGTATGATGCGTGTGTCTGTTCTTGTTAGGCGTCGAATTTGATGTATTTGCGGAATTTCCTCTTGTAGATCAGAGCAAGCAGAGCTAATAAAGCAATCATCAGAAAGGCGACTATTGAAAGGCCTAGTATGGGTTCAGCTTGGAAGAAGAACAGGTCCCAAGGGCTGATTTTGAAGAACGAGGTCAAGCCGGCGACACC
>JBGOYR010000008.1:0-16374 GCA_041479765.1 Bathyarchaeia archaeon
GGATGCAAGCATCGTTGGAGAACTGAACCGGGGCTTTCATCACTCGATGGAGTTCTTCGACAAGACCCGTGTGGGAGTTGCTGCACAAGCTGTGGGCATGGCTCAGGGAGCCTTTGAGATTGCGTTCAAGTATTCGAAACAGCGTGAAGCCTTCGGACAGCCCCTGCTTCAGCACGAGCTCATAGGTGCGGGCTTGGCTGAAGCGATGACGAAGATTGAAGCCGCTAGGTGGCTAACATATCGTGCAGCCTGGCTCGTCGATGCTGGAAAAATGGACCCAATGGTGACAGCGATGGCGAAATACTACGCGGGCCATGTTGCGATGGAAGTCACAGATCTCTCGATACAGGTACTAGGTGGTTACGGTTATCTTGGCGAGTACCGGGTCGAGCGATACCACAGGGACGCAAAAATCACCGAAATCTATGAAGGCACACGAGAGATTCAGAAGCTGACTGTGCTGAAATACCTGTTGAGAAAATACTAAAATCCTCAAACGATGCCAAAGGAGGGGAATGAAGATGCGTCCGTGCCAGTTTGTGAAATGTGCCGATTTTCCATGTTCAGACGTAAACAAGAGTTGCTACTTAGTTCCAGATATAGAGATTAAGCCCGAGAGAATCACAGCAATCATGGTCTCTGAGGCCCCGCCTGAAACTGCAAGCGATTACTTCTATGCGCAAGGCAATCCTTTCTACTTACAGACAACCGTGCAGGCCTTCAACGATGCAGGATTCAAAGTCTCTTCCATCAAAGACTTGCTTGACCTAGGAGTGTATATCACGACAGCCATAAAGTGCGCAAAAACCGCCTTATGCCATTTCTCCAGAAACCGTAGAGAACTGTTGCCTTCGAATATTGGATAAAGAACTGGATTTGTTCCCGAAAACTAAGAACATTCTGTTCATGGGAGACACTGCGATAAAAGCATTGAACTGCATCGCCAAAAGAAAAACCGGTAAAAGAATAATCCCTACTGGCTCTACATACAAGATCAGGAAGAACAAATACTTCTACAATCAACTCAGGGTCTTCCCATCATACTTGCAAACAGGGAAAAGCTACTTGATTGAAAAGTCCAAAAGAAAAATGATAGCAGAAGACATAAAAACAGCCTTGGAACAGCATTAGTCCCACTATCCACCATCAACGATGAAAACACTGCCGACAGCCAATAGCCTTTTGGAGCATCTTGCAACCTGATAGTGCGAGGTTCTGGTTAAGAACTAAGGATGGCAGATGGAAACCCAGAAACGAGCAGAAGGAATAGAAAGAACAACAACACTGAATTCAACACTGATGTTCTTCTAAAGCGAATAGAAGAACCCAGCAATGGACTCTGGACTGATTTGTTGTTAGACGTAGTTGAACAAACATTTCTGCGTTGCCTGTGGCTTCTTATTTACTTCCAGACTAAGAGCCATTGTGAATAAAGCTTTGATCTTGGCTGACAAAAGAAGTTTCTTTCTTCGGCATCACATAGAATGAAAAGGGTGCAGGAGACATCTCCAATTGGACACGCGCAAGTTTTACTTGTCCACTGGCATGGGCCATCATATGTGTCAGCATCCACAATCCATAAAACGAGAAGTACTTGTCACAAGTCTACAATCATCCCTTGTTCTCGGCAAAAAGCATATACTTGCATGAGCGGTACATAGGCATGGTGAATGAAATTGAGTAAGGCCTATGAGAACTTGAAGATTGAGCGAGAACAGAACACGCTTTGGATTATCTTGAACAGAGCACATAGACTGAACGCTTTCAACGACGTTCTTATTGAAGAGCTTGCAGACGCTTTAGACACTGCAGAGAAGGATCAGAGCATCAAATGCGTTGTCATCATGGGTGACGGCGATCGGGCCTTCAGCGCAGGCGCAGACGTAACCATGTTCCCCAAAACAACACCAGTGAAAGCCGAAGAATTCTCACGATCTGGACAGAAGGTTTTCGGCAAAATCGAGGAAATGAGCAAACCTGTCATAGCTGCAATCAACGGCTTCGCGCTTGGCGGTGGTTTGGAGTTAGCCATGGCATGTGACTTCAGAATCGCTGCAGAACATGCTGAGCTTGGCAGTCCAGAGATCTCGCTTGGGCTTATTCCAGGCTGGGGTGGAACTCAACGGCTAGCCAGACTGGTGGGTCTGTCCAAAGCAAAGGAAATGATCATGATTCCTGGCATGAAGCTGAAGGCAGAAGAGGCGCTCAAAGCTGGCCTAGTCAACAAGATTGTGCATTTCGAGAAGCTCCGCGAAGAGGCTACAGCATTGGCGCAGAAGCTGGCTGATGGACCGCCAGTAGCCATGAAGTACGCGAAACATGCCTTGAATTTCGGAACACAAGTGCCTCTGGAAGCAGGACTGCGCATCGAAGCAGGCTTGATGGCTTTGACATTCTCAACAGAAGACCTGAAAGAGGGCGTCGAAGCGCTGTTCTCAAAGCGCAAGGCAGAATTCAAAGGCAAATAGGCACACATTTCCCTCTTTTCTTTATATTCTCCAATCGTCCAAGAATGTCTGGACAAAAGTGGCTGACTTGAGAAAGGTAGCGGTTGTTGGTGTAGGCAACTCGAAGTTCGGCATTAGAAACGATGTTAACGTTTCAGAGTTGACTTTTGAAGCAGTCAAACCATCGCTTGAGGATGCGGGACTGGCCGCGAAGGACATTCAGTTTGTGGCTCTAGGTTCTGTCGGGGCTGGTGCATGGTACGAGGAGCTCTTGCCTGCTGTCGTCACGGGCGAGTATTGTGGTTTGACCGGAGCCGGGCTGATGCGCGTCGAAGCCGCCTGTGCAAGCGGTAGTGCAGCGTTCCTTACTGCTTATTCGGCTGTTGCGAGTGGTCAATGTGACATTGCAATGGCTCTGGGCGTTGAGAAGATGCGGGAGATTGACACACCGACGGCTATGGAGTGGATTGGCAGAGCAGGCTATTACTTCTGGGAATTCCACAACTTCGGGCTGACGTTTCCGGCATATTACGCGTTGTATGCGAATGCGCACATGGCCAAGTATGGCACTACGGAAGAGGATTTGGCGCTTGTTGCAGTGAAAAGCCACAAGTATGCTGCTATGAACCCGATTGCGCATTTGCAGAATAGGATAACTGTTGAAGACGTGCTGTCTTCTATGGTTATTGCTTCGCCCCTGAAATTGTATGACTGTTCGCCCATGACGGATGGTGCATCCTCAATCATAGTTGCGTCCGAGGAGAAAGCACGCGAGCTAAGGATTGACACGCCCGTCTGGGTGGCAGGGATAGGCTACTCGTCCGGAACAGCCAATCTGAGCAAAAGACAAGACTTCACGGGACTGGAGGCAAGTGTGCTGGCATCGCAAAGAGCCTACAAAAATGCCGGAATCACTCCGAGCCAAGTCGATTTCGCCGAGGTTCACGATTGCTTCACGATTGCAGAGATACTTGCTTACGAAGACTTGGGCTTTTGCGCCAGAGGCGAAGGCGTAAAGCTTCTACGGGAAGGCCAAACCGAGATTGGAGGAAAAATCCCCGTGAACATGGATGGCGGGCTCAAAGCGAAGGGGCACCCGATAGGTGCGACTGGTTGCTCGATGATTTACGAGTTGACTCGTCAGCTTAGGGAAGAAGCTGTCGAGAAAAACCGTCAGGTTCCGCTTAAGAACTATATTGGCCTTGCGCATAACGTGGGCGGGACAGGTCACTATTGCTATGTGACGATTCTGAAAAGGTGATGATGAAATGTCTGGAACGTCTATGCCTGTGATAAAGTCGAAGCCGATAACGATTGTGGAAGAGATTCCTATAAGCAAGACTTTGAAGTTTTGGGAAGGTCTGAAGGAGGGAAAAGTTTACGGCACCAAGTGCTGCAAGTGCGGGAAACTGTACTTTCCGCCTTCGGCTGACTGCCCAGACTGCTTGTGCTCTGAAATGCAGTGGGTTGAGCTTGGAGACGAAGCAGAGATTGAGACATTCACGCATGTGGTGGTTAGGCCGACCTCTTTCTGCCAGTATAAACCCTACACCGTGGCCATTGGCAGGCTAAAGGAAGGCGTCAAGGTGCTCGCATGGCTCACAGGCTTCAAGCTTTCAGAAGTCGAAGTCGGCATGAAAGCAAAACTCGTAGCCAAGACAACGCCAGACGGAAACCCCACTTACGAGTTCACGAGACCATGATGCAAAGCACTGACTCATAGGAAATTATTCCGAAAATCTTATTTCTCTGTTCAACCAATATGGGGTTACAGGGAGAAAGGTCTCGGGAATTTCATTCATCAACCGAAAAGTAGCATCTTCGTTCATTGTCCTTTGGTTGCTGTTGGTAGCACTTGTACCGGTATTCGCATACTCTTTAGAAATCACTTTGAAGACAGTCAAACCATCCTATCATGGTTCGGAATACGTCTACATTTCAGGGCTGTTAACGTATAATTACTGGCCAATTACAAACGAACTAGTCAGCGTCGAAGTGCTGGACCCGCAAAACCTCACGATGCTCATTGTTACGCGGCTAACAGACTCGGAAGGAAAATACAACTATACATTCAGGCTACCTGATTCGGCCAAAACAGGAACGTACACGGTGAAGGTCGTGGCCGAGCACTTTGAACTCATCGCCAGAAATCAGGCAATCTTCGAAGTCACGTCTTCAAACACCATCTACATCAGAGCTGATGGAAGCATTGAACCGATAACCGCACCAATCCACACCGAAGACAACATTACTTACACCTTCACTGGCGACATCTACGAAACAATAGAAGTCGAAAAGAGCTATGTCACGATAGACGGAGCTGACCACATCCTACAGGGTAATGGCGCCCAATACAGCAAAGGATTTCATCTTGCAGGCAATAACATCACGATCAAGAACGCCAAGATCAGAGGCTTCTGGTGGGGCGTTGAGTTCATTTATACTAGCGGCCACGTAATAACGCAAAATATCATAACGGACAACATGATAGGGATAAATTCTCACATACGAGCATCCGACAGTGTCATATCAAAGAACTTTATAGCAAACAAGAACACCGGGATCAGAATATACCAGTCCGTCCGCAACACCATCGTCCAAAACAAGATAGTCAACAACGAATATGGCATCGCAATACTGTTTGAATCATCGTCCAACATTGTAACAGAAAACGTCATCGCAAAGAACATTGTTGGCATTTCGCTGTCTGGGCACCTCGTCAAACAGAACACTGTCTTTCACAACAGCTTTCTGTGCAACGACTATCAAGTATTCGGCTACGAGCTGGAAAATGCTTGGGATGATAGCTATCCTTCTGGCGGAAACTATTGGAGCGACTATATCAGCACAGACCTCTATCAAGGACCTTATCAGAACGAGACAGGTAGCGACGGAATAGGCGACACACCATATGTTATTGGCGCAGGCGCCACGGACCGTTATCCTTTGATGAATCCACATGGTTCACAGCATGACATCGAAATATTAGCTGTCGTGACATCGCGAACAATCGTCTGGGAGGGCCTCACCGTCAACGTCAATATAACGATCGGCAACTATGGCTCCACAACCGAAATCTTCAGCGTAACCGTCCACGCAAACACAACTGTCATACATACATTTGCGGACGTGACTCTGACAAAGGGAAGCTTAACGACTCTTGCTTTCACGTGGGATACCATTGGCCACGCCAAGGGAACGTACTTCACTAGCGTGCATGCGTTGCCTGTTCCAGAGGAAACAGAAGTAACTGATAACAGCCTTGAGGGCGGGCTAGTCGTAATCGCTATGCCATACGACTTGAACGGCGACGGAAAAGTCGATCTCAAAGAGATCTTCCAAGTGGCCAAAGCTTACGGCTCTTGTCCGGGCAGGCCGAACTGGGATCCGAACGCCGATGTTGACAACGACCTCAAAGTCGACCTGAAAGACTACTATACAATCTGCAAGCACTATGGAACATCATACCCATAACACTGATGCTTTCCAACAGACTTCACTTTAAGAAGCACTTGTATGCCTAGATGGAAGACTGAAAGCGGTAGCTAATACCAACAATGACTCCAATTACGCTGCAAAGCCGCGGAAACTCCAAAGAAATCGTTCATTTCCACTTCCTTATCCAATCTAGGGTTCTGTCGATCAGCTCTTCTTCCTTTCTGAGATAGATATGATCTGCATCAGCGATTATCACAAGTTTCTTGGGTTCGCTTGCTGCCTGATAGATGGCTTTGGCCTCGTCCACGCCAACCAAAACGTCTTTGTCTCCAATCACGATGAGCAGTGGAACATTTCTCAGTTTTGATGCAGCTTCGCATTCATTGAGTTTCATGAGTTTCTCTCTTACGAATCTGGGCCGCAGTTCTATTCCGTAGACTTCGAGCCTGAACAGGCTCGAAACGTTGAGTAACTTGTCCATTCTTGAAAGAACCAGAAACGCATACAGACTTAGCTTTCCTCTTGTGCGGCGCATGAACTTCTTGACGTTGTAGTTGTGGTTTTTCGGGGTCGACCACAGAACGAGGCCTTTTACTCGCGTCTCATCTTGTAGAGCGTAAAGTGAAACCGCCCCTCCGAGGCTGTGACCTACAACGTAGATCTGGTCGTGAGACACCTCGGATCTGCTAGCAATGTAGTTGAGTGCGGATTTGACGTTCTGTTGTTCGCCAATGCCGTAGTCGAATTTCCCAGTGCTTTTGCCTACTCCTCGGAAGTCGAAAAGCATGACGACATATCCTTCTCGGCAGGCTGTTTTGACTAGTCTGTCGTAAATCTTGAGCAAGTGAAAGCCTTGGCTATTCATTCCATGCAGAATCAGAATCGCCGGCGCCGGGACTTCGTCTGGAAAGTGTAGCTCAGCGTAGAGCTTTGCATCTTCACTTTTGATCCATGTCTGCTCAGTTCTCATGGACAATCCCATTGTAGAAAGTATTATTACTTGTTGGCTGAGATATTAAAGGACTGGTTTTGATTTATGCCGACGAAGAGAACGAGAAAGAAGAAAGAGTTTAAGAAGCCTATCCAAGAGGCACCCTCTGCAGAAACTTCGGTTCAGGAAAAACCTGTTTCCGAGATTCTTCAAACTGAGGAGATCCTTGAAGCTCCTGAAGCGATGCGGGAAACAAGAGACGAGTCGAAGTCAGCTTCAACCGAGAAGCCGTGGTTCAGATTGTGGCCTGAAGGGGTTCCCAAGCATATCGATTATCCTGAGCTTCCGCTTTCAGACTTGTTGAAACAGACGGTGGAGAAGTACCCTGAGAACACCGCGATCGTCTATTTTGACAAACCCATGACTTACCGAGAATTGGGTGTGGCGGTCGACAAGTTCGCGACCGCGCTCAGCGACCTTGGTGTCAAGAAAGGAGACAAAGTGGCGCTTTTCCTAGCCAATATGCCTCAGTTCGTGATTGCCTATTATGGTGCCATAAAGATCGGAGCGATTGAGACCGCAATAAGCCCCTTGTATAAGGAGCGTGAGGTTGAGCACCAGCTAGTCGATTCAAGTGCTGAGACGATTGTGGTTTTGGATGTGCTTTATCCGATTGTTGAAAGGGTCATGGACAAGACCAAGCTCAAGCGGATTATCGTTACGAGCTTGAAAGAGTACATGCCTGGCTCCATCGCGTTTGTGGGAACACTGTTCAGAAAGATTCCCTCACACAAGGTTGAGCGCAAACCCGGCGTATACTTCTTCCAGGAACTGCTGGACAAGTATCCTCCTGACCCGCCTAAAGTTGTGATTGATCCGAAAGAGGATCTGGTGGCATTGCAGTACACTGGCGGTACTACAGGTACAGCGAAGGGCGCTATGCTCACTCACATGAACTTGGTCTCAAATGCTCTCTCATGCAACGCTTGGCTTAGAGGTACCGAGGGCAAAGAGACTTTTCTGACAGTTTTGCCCCTCTTCCACATTTATGGCATGACTACCGGCATGAATGCGCCTGTTTCCCAAGCTGGCAAGATGGTTATGCTGCCAAAATTCGACCTTGAAGGAACGTTGAAGGCGATCCAGAAACACAAGGTTACATGTTTCTGTGGAGCACCAACCATGTATTCAGTGCTCTTGGCTCACCCGAACTTTGACAAGTATGATCTTTCGTCTGTGCGTTTCTGCATTTCGGGTTCGGCTCCCCTTCCACCGGAAGTGCAGAAAAAGTGGATGGATGCAACGGGCGGCGTTCTTGTGGAAGGCTATGGGCTCACGGAGTCTTCACCGGTCACGCACTGCAACCCATTGGATAAATCGCTGAAGACGGTTAAGGTCGGCAGCATTGGTTTGCCTTGGCCTGACACGGAAGCTAAAATCGCAGACATTGAGACGGGCGAGAAGGAGCTTTCTGTAGGAGAGGTGGGTGAGCTTGTGGTCAAGGGTCCGCAAGTGATGAAGGGTTACTGGAACTTGGCTGAAGAAACAGCTGCTGTGCTCAAGGATGGATGGCTGTTGACGGGCGACATTGGAAAGATGGATGAAGACGGGTACTTCTACATCACCGATCGGAAGAAGGATCTGATCAAGTACAAAGGCTACAGCGTTTACCCGAGAGACATCGAAGACGTGATCTATGAACATCCGGCAGTAAAGCTGTGTGCAGTCGTCGGCAAACCAGACCCGGTAGCAAGCGAGATTCCTAAAGCCTTCATTGTGCTGAAAGACGGAACAACAGCAACGGAAGATGAGATCAAGAGGTTCGTGAACGAAAAGGTGGCACCCTACAAAGCTATTAGAGAGATCGAGTTCCGGAAAGAGCTACCAATGACGCTAGTTGGCAAGGTGCTGAGAAGAGTGCTCCAAGAAGAGGAACGCAAAAAAGTGCAAAAGGCCTAGATACATTCTTCTTTGTTTTTCCTGTTCGAAATGCATCTCTGCCCTTTTCATGAAAGGCTAGTTTTGGAAGCTGTTCGCTTCTTCTAGGGAGGGGTTTGCTATGTCGACCGTGCTGGTGAGTGTTCCTTTTTTGCCGATTTTAAGTTGTTTTTCGCCTCTGAACGTGGACATGCATGCATTCTCGATCTGAACTGTGTCGCCTACAGATATGGAGTCTATCTGCTCATTCCACAAGCACAGCTTAATCGAACCCGTCTCATCGGCTATCATGACATTAACCACGCTTGCGTAGTTGCCGAATCTTGTGAAGACCATTTTTGGTTTGGGTATTTCCAGAACCTTAGCTTTGAGGTTAATTTGTTTCATGCCTATTCTGAGATCTTTAATGTGCAACGATAACGAGTTCTCAGTCTTCTTTGGTGCACCCCTGCAGTTCAGGCTAGTGGTTCTGAAACTTCTGATCGGGTTTTTCTGTTCTAGAAGGAATCCTCGTGGAACAGGAAACTGGGCGATGACCTTGGGGCCTTTGGCTATTAGCATAACGACTCTTTCTTGAGTTCTGCTGCGGCACTTGATCTGGAGATCGCCGCAAGTTGCTTCTTGATTCTTCTCAGCAGAGATCAATGCAGAAAAAAGGTTGTCCGGGTCTACTTCAAATTTGGTGGAAAGAAAGGCGAGGTACTCGCCGACGGATACTTTGCTTCGCAATCTTTGCCTACTCTTTTCCCATGGTTATTTCCATCGTGGAAACCATTCTTGACCTGTTTTCGCCTTCTCGTGGTGGCAGTTCTTCGGTTCCTATGGAGATTTTGTTGATCTTCAGGTCTTTGAGGAAGCGGCTTCTGGTTATTTCAGCTACGTCGACTGCTGTGGTTATGGCTTGTCCGCGTGCTTTCAGTGTTATTTCTTTGGCGTTGCCTGACGAGAAGCTTGTGATGACAGCTAGCACGTAGCTCATTGCTGGTTTCCTTCCAATGAAAACGGTTCCCGGATCTCTATTCATTCTTGGTCACTCCTTTTTTTGTTGTTGTTTGTTTGTCGCGTGTAACGTTGCTGTGTCGGGGTTGTTGTTCAACACCAGAACGCTACCGCCAAAATAGAACACTTCCTCCCTTATAAACACGCGCACTTAAACTACAGGACCACACAGCCTAGACTCGTCCAACTCTTCCATGGTGGTTTTCGTCAAAGCACGTATGTTCTCAAGGTCAGACAGCTCCCCATAACCTACAAGCGTTATCGCTGTGCCTTCACCACCCTTCCTAGCGGTTCTGCCAATCCTATGGAAATAGGTCGGTGCTTCGGACGGAACGTTATAGTTTATGATGTGCGATATTCCCTGAATGTCCAAGCCTCTCGCGGCAACATCAGTCGCGATAAGCAGTCGCAGCTTTCCGTTTCTGAAAGCATTGGTCACGAAGTCTCTTTGAGCCTGAGTAAAGCCAGCGTGCAATGGTTTCGCATCAAAACCTCTTATTCTCAAGCCATCTGCCAGCCTGCTTGTGTCGATGCGTGTTCTGCAGAAGATTATAGCTCGTTCCACACGGTTCTCGTGTAGTATATTGCATAATGCATCGAATTTGTTGGCGGGGTTCACGACCATGTAGTACTGGTTGATCTGCTCCAGAGCTATTTCGTCCTTGCTTACGAGTATTTCCTGTGGGTTTTTCATGTATCTATTGCATACTCTTCGCACGTTCTCGTCTATGGTAGCTGAGAACAGGCTTGTCTGCCTATTCGTTGGCACTCGTCTGAGTATGTAGTCTATGTCGTCTATAAAGCCCATGTCCAACATCCTATCAGCCTCATCCAAAACAAGAACTCTAACGTACGAAAGATTGAGTACGCCGCGTTTCATGAGGTCTATCACACGACCAGGCGTGCCCACCACAATATGAACGCCTCGTTCCAGCGCCCATACCTGTTTCTGAACGGATTCTCCGCCGTAAACTGGCAGAACCTTGAATCCGGCATACTTGCCGAACTTGCTCATGTGGTCTGCTACCTGAACGGCAAGTTCGCGTGTTGGCGCCAAGACCAAGCCCTGAACGCGATTGACTTTCGGGTCCAAACGTTCAATCATCGGAACGCCGAAGGCGGCAGTTTTGCCTGTCCCTGTTTGAGCTTGTCCTATTACGTCTCTGCCCTCAAGCAATGGTAGAATTGCTTCAGCTTGAATTGGAAAAAGCTCCGTGAATCCAAGCTCCTCAATTCCGCGCATGACCTGCGGGCTCAACGCTAAATCTCTAAAGCATCTAACTTGCATTTGTTTCATTTCTCCTATCACAAAATTTCTGCTGATAATCCAGAAGCCTTTCAAAAGCTTCCTTTATTCAAGCGCGAGTTAATGTGACAATCCTGAAACACACGACACCAGTATAAAAACGTTTGTCGCTTCAAGCAGCAAAAAGTACAAGCTTTCAAGGTCATTTGTTGACTGACCTGAGTTACTGGGATTGCAGCGCGGGGATTGCAAGGGATTTATTCCCTTGCTCACTAGTGAATACATCGTCAAGGATTCCATGGAAGGAATAAGTCACGGCAACAAAAGAGGACATAAGCTGCGATTATCTCCTGAATGATGGCGCATGCCAAGCAGTAAGTCAGGAAAAAGAGGGCATAGTTGTTAGAGACGAATCCTGCACCAATATTCCCAGCAATCTGTGCTGCTATCTGTGCAAGAAACGCGAAACATGCGAAATCAGTTGTAACTACCTCGTCGAACCCGAGACCGTGGCGACTTCGAAGCAGGAAGTCGAAAAAGAAATAGCAAAAACAAAAGCCGCTATTGAGGAACTGGCCCTTCTTTTCGCAGAAGGCAAAGTCAACGAGCAATCATACCTCGTTTCCGTCAAAGCCCTTGAAGCAAGAACAGAGAAACTCAGTTCAGGCGCAGAGACCCTCCCAAGTCACTACGTCGCTCCAAGCAACATTTCACAGTCCAATACGTTAGAGGATACTCTTACTGAGGCACCAACAGTCTTGTGGTATTTGGTTGCATTCTTCTTCGGCCTTCTCGGAGGCTTAGTGGGCTACATCGGCACAAAAGATCGTGATGAAGACATGGCTCAGAGCTTGCTCATTTTCGGAATTGTGTGGTCTGTCATCCTTTTCCTGACAGTCTTGGTTTTTCGGGCATCCATATTCTCATCGATCTAGCAATATGGCTGATGTTATGCTTGCATTACAGTTCAAATGTCTGCTCTGAGCTTAGATTTTGTTTTCCGGTAGCATCGCAATCCAGCAGAAAGGGCATCAAGTATACTCATTGAGTTTTTTGCCTGTTTTCTTCGTCCATTCACTGATGGGTATCGCGAATTGCTTTTCTACGTTTGGTCTGTGCAGGCTGTTGTAGGTGCAGAAGCATCTCACTTTTCCGTCTGGCGTAGCATAGTGAATGGCGCATTTCTGCACTCGGTCCAAGTCCATGTTCCACACGTCTTGGAAGTGCATGATGCCAATCATGACGATCCTCCGCATTAGGTCGCCAAGAGCTTCATAACTGCCCTTTGTAACCACATCCTTGATCAGACCCCTAACGATTCCGTGCTTGGCCATAGGCAACAGCTTTGCGAGCTTCATTTTGGCAATGGTCTTCCTTCCTTTCGCGCCTGAGTAGTAAACGCTCCAGAACAATTCCGCGAACTTGTCCACATCCACATAATCCATTATTGGCTTATACGAACCATCCTTCTCAACCACTAGAAAAGTGGCGGCACCACACATGGGATGAATCGTAAACTCAGGATACACCTTGTTCTTGATGGCGCCCATGCCCTTTGATACTGGAGTGGGCCAGTTCACCGGTCGCCAGTCAAAACGCCCTACAGCGCCATTCGTTTGAGCCTCAATCTCTTTGATTGCGTCTGGAATTGTTATGCGGAGTTTGCGCATCTCGTTCTTCTGAAGCCTGCCCGCCATCGAAACCGGCTGAATGTTTATGCATCGAACAACATCATGATTCTTGACAGCGTAATCAACAATAGCTCCCAAGTCCTTGTCGTTCACGCCTTTTGCCAGAGTCACAACCAGAACAACCGAATCCACGCCTATTTTCCGTGCGTTCTCTATCACTCTCTGCTTGATAGGAATCATGTTTGTTCTTGCTCTGGTCTGCTTGTAGATGTCCTCTCGTAAGCCGTCAAATTGAAGGTAGAGCGTGCTTAAGCCAGCCTCGCGCAACTTCCTAAAGTACTCGATGTCCTCGGCGATGCGTATGCCGTTGGTGTTAACTTCGATGTGGCTTATGCCTGCCTTCTTGGCTTCCCTAATCAAGTCAGGCAAGTCATTCCTTATGGTCGGCTCTCCGCCACTGAACTGCAACGCATTGCAGGCCCAAGGCTTGTTAGCCCTAAGCACTTTGAACATTTCCAAAATCTGCTCAAAGGAAGGTTCATAAACATAATTCGAAGCTCCTGCATAAGCAAAACATACGGGGCAAGCCATGTTACACCTGTTAGTAACGTCGATAATGCCCAGAATCGTTTGCGTTTTATGTTTAGGACAGACTCCACAATCAAACGGGCAACCCTTCACCGTCTGGCTCTGAGGGTTCTTCAAACCGCTGCCCACATACTTCTCACTATACCAGTTGTCATAGAACCATCTGAAAAGCTCTGAATCGCCCCAATAAACGTCCTCGAACTTGCCATGCTCGGGGCAAGTCTTCTCGAGGTAGATGACACCATTCTCTTCATAAATCCTCATTGGAATTGTCGTGTGGCATTCTGGGCAAATGCTCTTAGAAATAGATTCGAACTTTCCAGTTGCTTGAGCTTCAATTTTACCTGTTTCCTGAGCTTTTACCATGGAATAATTCCCCCTCTAGGATTCGATTACTGGGCTAACTAGGCACTCTTAGCATTTCTGAACCTAATAAATCATGAAGTAAGCAGCCACACACCTAGTGTACATGCATGGAACTGGCAAGTAGCGTCAAAATGCATATGAAGCGTGCAGGGCATCTAGCTTTAAGAGAGGGCCTTAGTGCGCGTAAGAGTCAATGTCAAAGGCATAGTTCAAGGCGTAGGTTTTCGTCCCTTCGTTTACCGCATAGCAGTGAAGAATAATTTGAAAGGCTATGTCAAGAACAAGGGCGACGCCGGAGTTGAAATCTTTCTTGAAGGACAAGACAAAAGCATCAAGGCTTTCTTAACAGACTTGAAGCGGAAAGAGCCGCCTTTGGCTCAAATCTATGAGATCACTACAACGCAACTTCAAGGCAAGAATGAACACGGAAGCTTCACAATCCAGAGAAGCTCCGGAGAAGTGGAACATTCAGGCTCAATCATCCCACCAGACATAGCCATATGCCCAGAATGCCTCCAAGAACTCAGACTGCCTAGAGACAGAAGACATGATCACTTCTTCATCACCTGTACTAATTGCGGCCCAAGATACACCATAATCGAACAGCTTCCCTACGACCGTGAAAACACCACCATGAAAGACTTCACGATGTGCCGGTTCTGCCAAAATCAATACGCAGATCCAGTGGATAGACGATTCCACGCACAAACACTGGCCTGTCCAAAGTGCGGCCCAAAAACCCACTTAACAACTCACGACGGCAAACAAGTAGGAAGCAAAGACCCAATTCGAGAAGCCGGAAAACTCCTCCAAGAGGGCAACATCCTCGCCATCAAAGGCTATGGCGGCTTCCATGTCGCAACGGCAACCACGAAAGACAAGCCCATAGCCAGACTCCGAGGAGTCAGATACAGAAGCCAGAAACCCTTCGCCATAATGGCAAGAAACTTAGAGACCATAGAAACATTCGCAGAAGTAAGCAAAGCCGAGGAAGGGCTTCTAACTTCCCACTCCCGCCCAATAGTTCTGCTGAACAAAAGAAGCGATTATCATCTTTCCAGTTTGATAGCCCCAGACCTTCACAACATAGGCGTCATGCTTCCCTACACAGGTCTACACTACATGCTATTCGACGAAGCAGACGAACCAGCCTTCGTGATGACAAGCGCCAACCCACCCAACCAACCCGTAATAACGGACGACCAAGAAGCCCTGAAAACTCTCGGCAACACCGTGGACTACTTCCTATTCCACAACCGTCAGATAGCGCACAGATGCGATGACTCAGTCGCCCGCATGCACGGTGAAAAAAGAGCTTTCATCAGACGCTCAAGGGGTTACGCACCCGCGCCAATCATTCTAAAAACAAAAGCAAGACGATGCGTCGTAGCCTTAGGCGGAGAACTGAACAACACGGTATGCGTTCTGCTTGAGAACAAAGCCTTCATTTCCCAACACATAGGCGACGTAGAAAACGTTGAAACAAGAAACTTCCTCGAAAACACTACAAAACACCTCATCTGCCTTACAAACAGCAACGTAGAGGCCATCGCATGCGATTTACATCCAAAATTCACAACCACCGCGCTCGCCAAGGAGCTGGCAGAACAAAACGGCTGGCAACTCTTTCAAGTTCAGCATCATTATGCGCACATTGCAGCACTGATGGCAGAACACAACATGAAAGAGATGATCGGCATATGCTGCGACGGGTACGGATATGGCTCAGATGGTGGGGCATGGGGGGGCGAGATACTCTTGTGTGCTCAAGACAGTTTCGGGTTTAAGCGTGTGGCTCATCTGGAGAAGCAGCCATTGATAGGCGGTGATCTTGCCACACGATATCCGTTGAGAATCGCCGCGGGCGCACTGAAAAAGGAGATAAGCGTGGAAGACTGGCTTCTTGAAAACAAGCAACACTTCCCGCACGGGGAACGAGAGATCAAGGTCATTCTTCATCAGCTTAGGAAAGGAAATGGAATGTCAGAAACGACGAGCTGCGGAAGAATTCTGGACGCGGTTGCAGCCATTCTTGGCGTTTGCTACGAGCGCACTTACGAGGGCGAACCTGCTATGAGGCTTGAATCAGTCGCGAGAAAAGGCAAGGCGGTTCTCAAGCTCAAGCCAGATATGAAGGGCGACACACTAGAAACAACTCGGATGCTACTTGAGATATTCGAGAACAGGAACAAGTGTTCAAAGGAGGATCTTGCATACTCTGCCCACGCATACCTTGCGAAGGGGCTTGCTACGCTAGCACTGGAAAAAGCTTCAGAGAACAACATTCGGACTATAGGCTTTTCGGGTGGAGCAGCGTGCAATGAAATCTTGGCAGGGGATGTACGGAGAATAGTTGAGAAAGCGGGTCTGCAGGTTCTAGTTCATGAAGATATCCCACCTGGTGACGGCGGAGTGTCTTTTGGCCAGTCAGTTGCTGTTGGCTTTTCCAAGTATTGAACCATAATTGATTTATCTTCGCCAGTTCTGGTAAGTGGTAGATAAGCATGTGTTTGGCGATTCCGGGCAAGGTCGTAAGCGTCAAGGAAGCCAAGGCACAGGTGGACTTTGGCGGAGGTGTCCTCAGAGACGTTAACGTGACTCTTGTTGATGCTCAGGCTGGTGACTATGTTCTGGTGCATGCAGGATACGCGATTCAAATTCTGGACGAAAAGGAGGCTTTAGAAACCCTGAACTTGTGGAACGAAATTCTGCAAGCAGAAACACAGTCGAGACAAGACCAAGCAAGTTGACCGAAAAATGGTTGAAAGACTGAGATTCAGAGACCCTGAA
>JBGOYR010000009.1:0-16254 GCA_041479765.1 Bathyarchaeia archaeon
ATCACAAAGATTGGGAAAGCTCAACTATAGAAGCTTTTATATTAGCGATTTGATCAGCGCCATTTCAATGAAGGCAGCTGCCAGAAGTGTCAGCAAGCACACCAGTATCAAGATCAATGCATTCACTAGTTCGCTTTTGCCCTTACGTTGTATTATGCGCCAGAGTAGCCAAATGCTTTCTGAAAACGCTACGGAATACGCTAGGAATTCCATCCATGTGAATGGAAAAATGAACAGAATGAGCAAGACAAGCATCGGCGGCGGATGTGTGGGCGCTGTTATGCTTTGTGCAGCGATAACCATGCCCGTATTGTGCATCACAAAGATGCCGAAAAAAGGACCTACTAAAGGCACGAACAACACTAGGCTTATCAGGAAATTGTTCGTGAAGATCTTCAGCCCGCCTGAAAGTAGAGACATGCTCTGTATGTCCTGTTGAGTTTGTTCGAGCTGGTCATTCAGAGACTGCGCGTCTTCTGGGGTCAATGGTGTCATGACTCCTGAAACCGCTATGACGAATAGGAGAAGGAAAGACACACCTATTGCGACAAACCTTTTTCTTCGGGAGGAAGACTTCTTCCAGAAACTGAGCGCCAACAATACGACTCCTTAGGCTTTTCTATGTTTTCGGGTCTATTTTCAGGGTTCTGAAGCCTCGCGCACATGGGTTTAACATTTCCATGATATTAACCTTTTTCAACACTTCTTGCGCGTCTTCAGCGTAACCTCTGACGTCGTATTCTGCCGTTATTAGAGAATGAAGACAGAGCCTATTCTCTGCCTGCTTGGGCTGGCATTTTGAGGGTAAGCCCAACAGAACTGGCTGATTGTCCTTGACAGCTTTCTCACAAGCATATAAAACTGCGTGCGCTCCAGACGTCAACTCTGCAATCCTTACCGGTATGCTTTCTTTTCCAATAGCCAGAACGTCAACGCCATATTTCTGCGTGATTTCGCCACCAATCTTCCTTAGTCTAGGCAGGATTCTCAGCAAGTGGCGTTTTGCACCTGCAGAGATTCTCATGCTAGAAAACTCAATAGGCGACAGCTGCTCAAGAGGAATCGAACCCAATGACATATCGAGATGCACAACATCGGCCTTCACCTTTCCCATCAAGTCTCTACAAAGCTCAGCCTCATGCACTATCACTTCTTGACCTTTTTCTGCAGGTACAAAAATAGGTTCAGCCAAAATCGCCTCTGGCTCTCTGTAAGGAGGACTGACCAAAACGGATGCAGCTGCAACAATGGACAATGCGTCGAACCGTTCGTTAAGTATTGCGGCTGAAGAGTCTGCAGCGATTACTTTCACTTGGTTCACCTTGACTCTTACAGAACAGCATCAGAATTTAGCTTTGCGTTTTCAATACACTGAACCTTTAAAACGCAGGGCTAAGACGAACATCTCTGAACTCTTAGCCCGGCTTGCTTGAGGTTTTATCACTTTCACAGTCTCAAAGTGTTTCTTGGTCTTCTTAACGAAGTCGTCCAGCATGTCTCCTTGAAAAACCTTCACGAAAAAGTTCCCTGACGTTTCCAGAGTTTCAAAAGCGATTTCCAACGCTTTCTGTGCGAGGTCTATCTGGCATGCATGGTCAACTTCCCATATTCCAGAAATGTTGGGAGAGGCATCTGAGATCACGACATTGGCCTTCCGAGGCAGCAGCTCCTGAATCTGTTGGCGCGTCTCTTGCTCCGTCATGTCACCGACTATTGTTCGAATGTAGCTTTGAGGAAATGGTTCGATCGGTCTCAAGTCGATTCCTAAGATGAACCCCTTGTTTCCGATGATCTTCTTTGCGACTTGAATCCATCCGCCTGGCGCAGCGCCCAAGTCAATGACAACATCGCCATACTTCATGAAGCTGTACTTGTTGTTAGCTTGGGCCAGTTTGTAAGATGCTCTGGATCGGTATTTTTCCTCTTTTGCCTTCTTGTAGAAGTAGTCGCGTTTCTTGTCCTGCATCCATGCTTTGGGCACGACTAGCTGTCACCCACTCCACCAAGTGGGTCCTTGGAAATGAAGAGAAGCCATTCAGTAAGTCTTTCACATGTTTGTGGCGAGACAGCACCAGCTGGGTCACATCGAGGAGTGTCTGGGCACATGAGACATGGGCAATCTGCTATCGTGTTGATCGACGCGGGAAGCCTTTTGGGAAAAAGCCTGTAGGTCCATCTTCCTTCCCGAAGCTCCTTTTCGCGACGAATGAGCCCTTTGTCTTCCAGCTTTATGGATATTCTCGAGCCTTCTCGGCTGCTTGCACCAAGCTCACGCCACAGTTCCGCTTGAAGCACGCCCTCAAAACCCGTGTTCATCACAAACTGCAGAGCCTTCTGTTCCAAGTCGTTACGTTTCGGCATTCCTCACCCGTTCCAAACCTTCCAACCTTAATATATATACGATTTTAGATAAAAAGATGTATGTCGAGAGCTTCAGAAATAGCATGATGAAGACCAAACATGACGGATACAAGGAAAACCAGAGAATCCTATTGCCTAGGCGTTGAATCAACAGCAGACGACTTCGGCGTCGGTGTATCAACCTTCAATGGGCGAATACTAGCAAACGCGAGAAACTCCTATGTCCCTCTTGAGGGTGGCATTCACCCACGAGAAGCTGCAAGGCATCATGCAGAAGTCTCGAGCAAAGTGCTGGAAGAAGCATTCAGGAAATCCAACATAAAGCCGCGAAACGTTTCGGTTGTGGCATTCTCTCAAGGACCCGGACTAGGTCCATGCCTTCGAACAGGAGCCACCGTTTCCCGTGCATTGGCATCCTATCTTGACGTTCCGCTTGTTGGCGTGAACCATTGTATTGCGCACATTGAAATAGGCAAGCTTAAGACAGGCGCTAGGGACCCAGTGACGCTTTACGTTTCTGGTGGCAACACGATAGTTGCGGCGTTTGACTCTGGCCGCTATCGTGTTTTTGGTGAGACGTTGGATATTGCCCTCGGAAACTGTTTGGATGTTTTTGCCAGAGAGGTTGGGTCGCATCAGGAAGCCGGTGTGCCTTTCGGTGCGGTTGTTGAGAAACTTGCTTTGCACGGAGAGGAACTTGTCCAATTGCCATACACTGTCAAGGGCATGGACATTTCCTTGAGCGGTTTGTTGACAGCCGCAGTCAAACACTACAAGGAAGATAAACACAAGCTGGAAGACCTTTGTTACAGTCTTCAGGAAACAGCGTTTTCAATGGTTGCAGAGGTTACTGAAAGAGCTTTGGCTCACACGGAGAAAAAGGAGGTCTTGTTAACAGGCGGAGTGGCGGCAAACAAGAGGCTGCAGTCAATGATCAAAGCCATAGCCGAAGAACACCATGCCAAATTTTGCGTTGTGCCCAGCGAATTTGCGGTTGATAATGGTGCCATGATCGCATGGGCAGGTGTGTTAGCCTACAGACATGGCTTGGCTATACCAATCGAAAAGAGCTTCGTAAGGCTGAGGTGGCGTCTTGAAGAGGTTGAAATTCCTTGGGCGAAATGAAACGTTCTCTTCTGTTTAAGAAAGGGGCGGAAGCAAGCCTCTACCTCGCGGATTGGCATGGAAGAAGAGTAGTTCTGAAGAAACGTTTGCCAAAGAAATATCGCCCGACGAAACTAGATGAGCGGATAAGAGTTTACCGCACAATTCATGAGCCGCAATTGATGAATGAAGCGAAAAAGGCAGGAGTGTCAACACCCACAGTCTTTCTGGTTGACGTGAAAAATGCCACGATAATAATGGAGTATGTAGAGGGAAGGCAGGTCAAGCGATTGTTGGGGGAAGTCTCCGTAGACGAAAGGGAACGTTTGTGCACAAAAATCGGTGAGATGATAGGCAGACTTCACGAGCATGGATTGATCCATGGCGATTTGACTACGTCAAACATGATTCTGGATTCCGATGGGAAAGTTTTCTTTGTGGATTTTGGGCTTGGTGAGAAGAACATTGAGCTTGAGGCGAAAGGGGTTGACTTACACCTCATGAAGCGAGCGTTGGAAAGCGCTCATTTCCAGCATGCTGACCAGTGTTTGACCGCCGTGATCACAGGATATGGTAAGATCGTGAAAAGAGTTGCCGTTAGACGTGTTCTGGACAAGATCAAAGAAATAGAGAGAAGAGGACGTTACGTTGCTGAAAGGAAGGAACGAAATTGAGCCAAACGACTAGAATCACTGTCTTTATGGTTCCAACTATTGGATTGGCGGTTCCGCAAGGGAGATCGTGAAAACTCATGCGTTTTCAACTTAGAGGCAGAGTCATATTCTTTGCAACAAACAACATCAACAAGTTCAACGAAGCCCGCAAAGTACTGGCCGAATACAGCATATCGGTTGGCATGTTTAGGGTCAAATCGCTAGAGATTCAAAGCGAAAGCTTGGTTGATATTGCGAAGTCAAGCGCTTTAGATGCCTTTGGAAAGATCAATCTTCCCATGATCGTAGAAGACGCCGGACTTTTCATAGACGCCTTGAATGGTTTTCCGGGACCGTACGCTGCTTACGTTTACAAGACCTTAGGCAACAAGGGCTTGTTGCGGCTTATGAGAGACGTTGAGAGTAGAAACGCAAGATTTCAATCAGTAATAGCTTATTGTTCCAGAGAGATGAAATCACCATTGTGTTTTGAAGGCGAAGCCGCAGGCGAGATAACAAAGGAGGAAAGGCGGGGAGACGGCAGTTCTGGTTTTGGCTTCGACCCCGTCTTTAAGCCAGTTAACAATAATAGAACGTTTGCAGAGATGAGTCTAGTTGAAAAAAACGGGTTTTCCCATCGTGCCAACGCATTGCGGAGGTTTGCTGAATGGTACGAAAGGTTCCGCGGCTGAAATCAAAACAGCGTCTACTTTCATCAATATTCTTAAATAGCTGTCTAGCCTCGCTCATACAGAGTTTAAGTGATGGCAAATGCCTAAGCAAGAAAAAGGAAAATCGCATTCGATAAGACCAGTGAGTAAGCGAGCGCCAAGCTGGTGCAAGTACCAGCCCGAAGAAGTCGAAGCGCTTGTAATCAAGTTCGCCAAGGAAGGAAACACTGCAAGCCGTATAGGAACAATCTTGAGAGATCAACACTCAATCCCGTTGGTCAAGCCGATCACAGGAAAAACCATAACCAAGATAATGCAAGAAGCTCAGTTGGCATCAACGATTCCTGAAGATCTGGCAAGTCTGATCAAGAAGGCTGAGAGTCTTGGTCTGCATCTTGAGAAGAACCACAAAGACTTGAACAACAAACGATCAATGCAGATCATTGAGGCAAAAATCTACCAGCTTGCAAGATACTATAGGCGCACTGGCAAGTTGCCTGAAAACTGGAAGTACGAGCCAAAAATAGCTTCAGTAACCTAAGCGGCTTTTCCACCATCACCTAGTTTTCCATGAGATTCTGGAACAAGTAAACAGACATAACGCCAGCTTTAAATCACTGGACTTTTTAGCTTTCTAACCTAACGTGGTAGCTATGGCTTCAGACGAAAACGCCGTTGCAGACTTCCTGAGCTCTGCTGCAAAAGCAGCCAAGACAATCCGGGATGTTGTCAGTGAGGATGGCTTTGTTCATGTTTTTTCGCATTTGGATGCAGATGGGGTTGCAGCGGCGGGCATAGTTGGGAAGGCGTTGTTCAGGCTTGACGCAAGGTTTCGGATTCAGATAACTCAGTGGATTAATGAAAAGATCGCTGGAGAAATCCTTTCGGAGAAGCCTCAGTTGGTGGTTTTCACTGATTTGGGAAGCGGATACATTAATTTTGTGAACGAAAATCTGGCCGATTTCAAGACAGTGGTCTTGGATCATCACCAAATCATTGGGGAAGAGTCACCCAACATCGTGCACGTAAACCCACATTTACACGGCATAGATGGTGCACGCGACATCAGCGGTTCTGGCGTGGCCTATCTTGTGGCGAAAGCCATGGACAAGGTTAACGCTGATTCGGCGCCTGTCGCTGTGGTCGGCGCTCTTGGTGATATGCAGGATAAGTATGAACAAAGGAAACTATGCAGTGTCAACGAAAGAATTGTTGAGGATGGAGTGAATGCGGGTCTTCTGACGGTTGAGAAGGATCTGATATTCTTCGGAAGGGAAACGAGACCTATTCACCGGACTTTGGCATCTTCGACTAACCCGTTTATCCCGGGTATCAGCGGGGAAGAAGACAAGAGCCTTGCTTTCTTGGCGAATCTGGGCATCAAACCTAGAGAGGGTGAGAAGTGGCGAGCCTTGAGGGATTTGTCTGAGGATGAGAAAAAGCGCTTGTGCTCAGCTCTTGCAGATCATCTGTTGTCTAAGGGTTTGCACTATGAGGTGACGAACCTGATTGGCACAGTCTATACTTTGAATCGAGAGGAGCCTTGGACTCCTCTCAGAGACGCAAGGGAGTTTGCCGTTTTGCTAAACGCTACCGGTCGTATGGATAGACCGAGCTTGGGCGTAGCGGTTTGCATGGGTGACAGAGGCTCTGCGTTTGAAGAGTCGAGCAAGGTGTTGGAGGAGTATAGGCGAACGATTAACAAGTATCTTGGGTGGGTGATGGAGAAGCCTGAAAGGATGAAAGAGCTTGAAAACATCTACGTTGTTTACGGCGAGAACTTCATAAACGACAAAATCATTGGAGCCATCTCATCTATTCTTTCGTCAGGTCTTCAACATCCTGAGAAGCCTTTGATCGCTTATGCGAACGTTGAAGAAGAAGGCCTCGCGAAGATTTCAGCAAGAACAGTGGACAGCATGACCAGCAAAGGACTGAACCTCGGAGATGTGATGCAGGTTGCAGCTGAAAAATTCAAAGGAAAAGGCGGCGGACACAACGTAGCTGCAGGCGCACAGGTTCCGAAAGACAAGATCAGTGCCTTCATCGAAGTTGTGAATGAGCTTATTGGAAAGCAATTGAAGGGCGAGAGCATTGGAAGCGGAAATAGTTCTGGACTACAATGATGAGGAAATTGCGAAAGCTGTGGCCAGCGCGATCTCGCCCGATAACCTCAAGACGCCAAGTGGCTTGTCTGTGGAAACAACGTGGAAGGATGGGAAGGTCTTTACGAAGATAGAATGTGAAAGAGGGTTTCCGGCTTTCATTGCCACGATTGACGACGTGCTTTCTTGCAGTTCAACAGCAGAAAAAACACTGCGAACGACAAAGAAGCTAAAATGACTTGCTTACGCTAAGCGTGATCTCTGCTTTTTCGCACCAATGCCCTCGCTTAGTTGTCTTCTGCAATTTGCATGAGACTCGGGCAAATTGTGGGAAGACGGGGTGGGTCGGGCGCCTTTTACGCCGTCTTGTATGGATTCAACTTCCTGCTAGACGCAGGACAGGCTTGAGTATCCATTGAATGATCTTCGCTGATACAGCCTCATTCTTCTAGATTCCTGTGTCTCTTTCATGACAAGAGCTAAAGAACTCGTGTTGAGAAGTGATGCACAGGTTTGATAGGCATGATCACGGTTATCAAAGCGACTCTGCATGGTGTTCGGGCTCTCAGCAGGAAGCTCTTGAAACTTCTTGAGGACAAGGAAGGCCAGGTTTATCAGGAGAATGTGACCAAGTTTGGCATCCCAGAAGAACACGTTCGGAAGGCCTTTGCCGAAGAAACACTTCTTGAGGCAGCAACCACGGGAAATTCAACATTTTATCTTGCATTGGAGAACAGGTGCAAAATCCTGGGCTTTGCGCAGGCCATTCAGCGAAACGCTGAAACTGCCGAGCTAGATCGCATTGTGGTTTTTCCTGAACACACAAGAAAGGGCATCGGGACCCAATTGCTGAAAAGAGTTCTCGAGGACCAAGAACGAAAAGGAACCAAGACCGTCGTTGTGAACGCTGGAAAAGAAGAGACTCATGCTAGAAAGTTCTATGAGAAGAATGGCTTTGAAGTAGTGAGACAAGCCATTGTGGAGGCTCCATGGGGCAAGATTACACTTGCCACGTACCAGCTTAGACTGAGATCAGTTTAGATGTATGAGAATGTAGCGGTTCGCTTGACAATACAACTAAGGTTCTAGGTTCCTCACCCATCTTTCCAATTGTCTGGTCTCCAGCTTCAACAGGGTGGTAGTTGAGGTGCCCATTACTTGTTGATTCTGGTCCTGCAGTCCATGTTATACCTGGCTTTTCGGAATATGTTGAGAAGAAAAATGGGGGAGGGTCATTCTTTCTCGAGGAGTTTCCAGACGACGGCTGCTAGTAACGCGCCTACAATGGGTGCTACCAAGAATAGCCAGAGTTGCTTCAAAGCGTCCATCCCAGCTCCGCCGCCGAAAATGGCGAATATGACCGCGGGCCCGAGGCTTCTTGCAGGGTTTACTGAAGTGCCAGTTATAGGTATGCCTACGAGGTGTATGAGAACAAGGCTTAAGCCGATGGCAATACCCGCAAAACCTTTCGGAGCCTTTTCAGCCGTTGAGCCGAAGATTACGAGCAGAAAAATGAAAGTAAGGACGACTTCAGCGATGAAGCAGGACATCATGGAGAACCTGCCTGGTGAAGAATCGCCGTACCCATTTTGGCCTAATCCATCGGAAACGAGACTGTATGCAGGGTTGCCGATCGCTATCCAATAGAGAAGCGCCGCTCCGACCAAGGCTCCGACGCACTGCATCACTATGTAGACCACCGTGTCTTTCGGTTTCATCTTTCCCGCAACGAGCATCGATATCGATACTGCCGGGTTTATGTGACACCCAGAAATGGCTCCAATGGTATATGCCATCGCAAGCACGGAAAGGCCAAAAGCGAACGATATGCCCACCCAGCCTATGTTCATGAAGCCCAAGTAGTATCTACCAGCGAGTACTGCGCTCCCACAGCCCATGAATACTAGCACAAATGTGCCAATCAGTTCCCCAACGTACTTCTTTGCATCACTCGTTTCGCTCATAATAGAACCCTCAGAAACTCGTTTGACAAGACTACGATCTTTGATGTATTCCGTTTATATGAATTTCGATGTCTTCCATATTTAAGATAAAAACACTGGAAAAGGCGACCGAACAGACTCAACATCTGACTAGTCTTACAGCTTGCTTCCTTTGAGTAGTGAGTCTGACTAGTTCCTTCAAGGTTCTGCTTCTTTTCTTCTCCCAACGTAGGAGAAGGAATTGCCAACTGAAGCTTCATCACAAGGTTAAATAGCCGATCTTTGGCTAGACTTAGAAGACCGCTAACAAAACATAGGAAGCGAACGTGAATAGAAATGCTTGACATCCGACTTATCCGTGAGAACCCGAATCTTGTCAAAGCCAACCTGACAAAGAGAGGCGACCCTGAAGGTCTCAAGATGCTGGAGGAGCTGATCGTTTATGACAGAAAGTGGCGTGAACTCCTAACGAAGCTGAACGACTTACGTCACGAAAGAAAACAGATAACAACACAGATCGCAACGCTGAAGAAGACAGGAGAAGATACAAAGGAAGAAATCGCGAAAGGAAAAGCGATTGATGCAGAAATAACGGCGTCAGAAAAAAAGGTCGCCGAGTGTGAAGAAAAAACACGTTTCTATCTCATGCGGCTTCCTAACCTTCTGCATGAGTCGGTTCCAATCGGCAAGGACGAAAACGACAACGTCCAAACAAAGATATGGGGGGAAGTGCCTGCAATCAGCTTCCCTCCGAAAGGCCACATCGAAATCAGTCTCGATCTGGACATCATGGACATTGAAAGAGCCGGAAAAGTGGCAGGCGCACGTTTCTTCTACCTGAAAAATGAAGGCGTACTGCTTGACATGGCTGTAGCCTGTCTCGCCATGGAAGAAATGACCAAGAAAGGCTACAAACTGGTTGAGCCACCGTTCATGATGAGGCGCGAGGCCTACGAAGGCGTCACCGCACTGAGCGACTTCATAGATGTACTCTACAAGATCGAAAACGAAGACCTATACCTTATCGCAACCTCAGAACATCCCATGGCTGCAATGCACCAAAATGAGACTCTCTTGGCGGATGAGCTGCCAAAGAGGCTCGCAGGCTGGAGCCCGTGCTTTCGCAAAGAAGCAGGAGCGCACGGCAAGGACACGCGAGGAATATTCAGGACTCATCAGTTCAACAAGGTCGAGCAATTTGTGTTCTGCAAACCTGAAGATTCATGGAAGATTCACGAGGAAATACTGCAAAACGCCGAAGATATCGTTCAAAAGTTGGGAATACCCTATCGCGTAGTAAACGTGTGCACGGGCGACATAGGAACCGTAGCTGCCAAGAAATATGACTTCGAGGCATGGATGCCTGCCCAGAAGGCTTATCGAGAGCTAGGTTCTTGCAGCAATTGCACAGACTACCAAGCCCGAAGACTCAACGTAAAATATAGGGAGAAAGAGGGTGAACCGCCTAAGGGATTTGTACACACACTGAATTCGACAGCGTTAGCGACTGGTAGAACCATCGTAGCTATTCTTGAAAACTACCAACAAGAAGATGGGTCAGTCATTGTCCCAAAGGTTTTGAGGGAGTACATGGGCGGAATCGAGAAAATAGAGCCAAAACGGTAAAAGTTTTAATACTATGATGCGAACCATCAAACTGCAACCGGAGGATAAACGTGTCAACAAAGACCAAGCGCGTACGCGATAAGTGGCGAAGCAAGGTATGGTATATGGTAATGGCGCCACCGTACTTCGGAAACGCCGAAATGGGAGCAATACCATCCGACGAACCCGGAAAACTCATTGGCCGAATAATCGATTCAACGCTTTATGAGATCACGAACGACTTTGCACATCAATACCTGAAAATGTTCTTCCAAATAAACGAGATCGACGGCAAAACCGCCAAAACCATATTCAAGGGTCATGAATACTCTCGCGACTACTTGCGAAGCCTCGTCAGAAGAAGAACCACAAAAGTCGACGCATTATTCAACATCACCACGAAGGACGGATACAAAATGCGAGTCGCAATCTGCGCCTTCACGCTCTCAAGAATCAAGACATCACAGGAAAAGATCGTACGACACATAATGGACAAGACAATCAAGAGAAAAGCTGCCGAGCTCACGTTAGACCAGTTTGCACAGGAGATTGTGCTTGGGAAGATAGCCTCAGACATATACAATGAAGCAAAGAAGATTGCTCCATTAAGGCATGTGGGCATCAGAAAGTCGAAACTCGTGTTACAACTTGCGCCGCAGGTAAAGGCGCAATAGCTTTCCTAGCTTGTCAGAAGACTTTTCCCGTATTCGCAACCTTTCTCAAAAGCGTTCAGGTTCAGCTCTTCTGTGCCTTTTGGTATGTTAGCCTTGATTGATTCAATAACCGCGTTCTTATCCAATAGGTTCGTTATCGCCACAAAAGCACCGATCATAACAATGTTTGCAACAATCCTTCTTCCAAGCTCATCGGCAATCTTCGTGGCCGGAACCCGAAAAACCTTCACGCCCTTCAGACTCCGTTCTGTAGGAATCATATCAGGGTCCAGGATGATTATCCCGCCAGCTTTCAAGTCATCCGCGTAATCATTGTACGCATGCTGAGACATCACGACCAAAACCTCAGGCTCGACGACCTTCGGAAAGTCTATCTCTTCTTCAGAAATGACGACTTCTGACTTACATGCTCCACCACGCGATTCAGGGCCGTAAGACTGAGTTTGAACCGCGTTCTTCCCACCGTGAAGAGCTGCAGCAGCAGCTACAATAATTCCAGACTTGATTATGCCTTGGCCGCCGAAACCTGCAAACCTGACCTCAACACGCATACTATCCCACCTGCTCCATTGCTTTCTCGTTTATCTGAGCTATTTTCTCGTGGAATAGCTTCTCGTAGCTTAGCTTCTCAATGTCAACAAACTCGCCCACTGCAATCTTGTCCAATGTGATATCAGCCTTTGCTGGGTCGGAGAAACTTTCCACTACTGAGGCTTTCTTGAACAGCTCCATCATGTCCATTCCTGTTCGCAACTTGTTGCGTCGGCCGAAGACTTCCGGGCAAGGCGAAATCACCTCGATGAAACAGAAGCCTTCCTTCTGCATCATTTTCTTGATAGACTGCGTCAGCCTACGCACATGCAAGGTCGTCCATCTGGCAACATAGTTGGCGCCTGACGCGGCGGCCAGATGTACTAAGTTGAAAGGATGCTCACTATTTCCATAGGGGCTCGTAGTAGTGAACGCATCAAGGGGCGTCGTTGGACCCAGTTGGCCCCCTGTCATTCCGTAGTTGAAGTTGTTCACGCATAGCACTTTGAGGCCTACGTTTCTTCTTGCTGCATGAATGAAATGGTTTCCGCCAATCGCAAAAAGGTCGCCGTCGCCACTCACGATAACGATGTCCAATTCGGGGTTAGCCAGTTTAACTCCGGTTGCAAACGCGATAGCGCGTCCATGTGTTGTGTGAAAGGAATCAGTATTTATGTAGCCAGCTGTGCGTCCAATGCAACCGATGCCTGACACCACCACTAGCTTGTCTAAATCCGTTTTCAGCTCATCCAATGCATGAATGAAGCAGTTGAGCACGATACCATTACCGCAACCTGGACACCAAATGTGCGGCATCATATCTGTCCTCAAATACTTCGAAAGAGGATGCTCCAAGATTTCCTTAGCCATACTAATGATTCCTCCTTATTTCTTCAAGAATCTCAAGTGGCGTGTGAGGCTCCTCGCCAAACTTCGACAGAAAAGCAACTGGCGTTGTCCTTGCTCGTCTTTCCACTTCGCCAACCAATTGTCCACAATTCATCTCCGGAACCACAATCGCCTTCGCTTGTTTGGCAACTCTTGCTACTTGCTTCTCTGGGAAAGGCCAAAGCGTAATCGCGCGAAGAAGACCTGCCCTTATTCCTTCTGCTCTTGCTTTCCTCACAGCACTCAAAGCAGAACGAGCAACTATTCCGTACGCGAAAACCACAACATCCGCGTCTTCCAGCATGACCTCCTCAACCTTCACTATCTTGTCCGCGTTCTTCCGTATTTTGTCGCATAGTCTATTCACCAGTTTATACTGGACCTCTGCGCTCTGCGTCTGCGGATACCCATGTTCATTGTGCGTCAACCCCGTTGCATGGAAATGATATCCCTCCCCAAAACAAGCCATGGGCGGAACCAAATCATCTTCCGGTTTGAAAGGCAAATACTCTTCCGGTGAAACCTTAGGCTTCTTGCGATTGTTTACTTTCAGATTCTCCACTGATGGAATCAACACCTTTTCCCACATATGTCCAACGATCTCGTCACCCAAAAGCATGGTCGGAACCCGGTAAGTTTCAGCTAGATTGAACGCCTCAACTGTCAGAGTGAACATTTCCTGAACTGAAGATGGCGACAACGCAATGATTTCATAGTCACCATGTGAACCCCACCTAGCCTGCATGACATCTTGCTGCCCAGGCAATGTAGGCTGCCCGGTGCTCGGTCCACCACGCATAATATCAACAACCACACACGGAGTCTCAGTCATGACAGCCAAACCAATGTTTTCCTGCATTAGACTGAAGCCTGGGCCAGAGGTAGCGGTCATTGATTTTAAGCCTGCGTAGGAAGCACCTATCACGGCCGCCATTGAGGCGATTTCATCTTCCATCTGAACGTAAATCCCGCCGAATTCGGGCATCCTCTCTGACAGATGTTCGGCAATTTCAGTTGCGGGCGTAATTGGATACCCTGCAAAGAACCTGCAGCCAGCGGCTATTGCGCCTTCTGCACAGGCTATGTCGCCGTTCAGGAAATGCGCACCAGCAAGCAAGCTTCTCTTTCTAGTCATGTTTTGCACTCTCTCCGTTGTTTTTCCTTTCCACTACGAAGATCGCGAAGTCTGGGCACACGGCACTACAGAAACTGCAGAGAATACATAGACTTTCGTCCACAACTCTGGGAGGATGGACGCCTCTTGCATTGATTTCGTCCGACTCTTCCAGAACCTTCTTCGGACAGAAATTAATGCAATAGCCGCAACCCTTGCACTGATCCTTGATAAGATGAATCTCGGCCTTCGGATGGGATATTCTGTCACTGTCCAGTGGTTTGTGCTTGATCCTTTCTGGCATGGTTAAACACCGCCTAGCGCCTTTTCAAAAAGCTTTTGGGCAGTTTCTATCTCTTTTGGCGTAACATTCTCCACTATCGCTTTCATTTCGCGCACTTTCGAAGCGAATCTTTCTCCTTCCGCCGCCGAAGCCCAAACCAAACCCAGCCTCTCCTTGTTCACTCCTCCCTGCTCCATTTTTTTCCACAACCGTTCAACGCGTTTCTGCGTCTGGTAATTGGCGTTTATGTAATGGCAATCACCAATATGGCAACCTGCCACCAAGACGGCCCCAGCGCCTTTCGCGAGAGCTCTTTCAACGAACCTCTGCGATACGCGACCTGAACACATGGTTCTTATTATTCGCACGTTAGGCGGATACTGCATGCGACTGACGCCCGCAAAGTCTGCAGCGGCATAGGAGCACCAGTTGCAGCAGAAAGCAACAATCTTTTTTCCTGCATCTTGCTCAGTAGCCGCATCAATCTGCGCGATTATCTGGTCATCAGTGAAGTGGCCTTGGGTCAAGGCCCCAAATGGACACTCCGCCGCACACGTTCCACAGCCGCCACAAGCAGCCTCCGCTATTGAGATTCTCTTCAATTCCTTGTTTAACGTTATGGCATTATAGGGGCAAACTTTCACGCACAACCCGCAAGCCTTGCACTTGTCCGCAAAAACGATCGGCGTGATTGCTTCAACAGTCACTTTTCCCTTAGCCATCAATATGCCTGCACGGGCTGCCGCTGCGCTTGCCTGTGTTACGCTGTCCTTTATGTCCTTGGGGGATTCGGCACAGCCTGCAAAGAACACGCCGCCGGTGGCAGCGTCTACTGGTCTCAGTTTTGGATGGGCTTCCAAGAAAAAGCCATCTTGGTTTCTTGAAAGCGTCAGCAAGCGTTGAATTAGCTCGCTGTCTTTTCTCGATTCAAGCCCGACGGAAAGAATGGCCATGTCGGCATTTACCTTGTATGGTTCTTTCTGCAAGGTGTTTTCTCCAATGAGCCACAGATTGCTGGTTTTCTTGTCCTGAATTATCTCGGCTGGAAGCCCTCGGATGAATTTGACGCCTGCATTTCTTGCACGCCTGTAGAGGTCTTCAAATCCTTTTCCATAGGCTCGGATGTCAACGTAGAAAACGTAGATTTCGGTTTCAGGCCAATGCTCCTTAATCAGCAAGCTGTCTTTGATCGTGTTCATACAACAAACGTTGCTACAGTACAGCCTTCCGTTTCTGTTTGAGCGAGAGCCAACACACTGGACGAACGCCACGCGTTTGGGAATCTGCCCGTCACTAGGTCTGATCAAGTGCCCTCCAGAAGGACCGCCAGCATTGATCAACCTTTCAAATTCAAGCGACGTAATCACATTCGGGTATTTCCCAAAACCGTAATGCGGTATTACCGACGGATCGAACACGTCTGCGCCAGTTGCCACGACTACCGTGCCTACTTCAAGCTCCACTGTTTCCGATTTCATCTCATATTTCACAGCTTGTCTCTCGCACGCCTTCATGCACCTGTCGCAGACGACAACACCTTCCTTGTTGAGGCAAACGTTCATGTCGATTATGTAGGTGGCTGGAACTGCTTGAGCGAAGGGCGTATAGATTCCATGTCTAATCGCTAAACCCACATCGAACTCGTTTGGAACTGTTATTGGACAGACTTTCACACATTCTCCACAAGCCGAACAATCCTTCGTTACGTATCGTGGCTTCTTCAGCACTTTAGCATGGAAGTTGCCGATGTATCCCTTGACCTCGGTGACCTCGCTGTTGGTCAGTAGCTCGATGTTTGGGTGATGCCCAACATCAGACATTTTTGGTGCAAGGATACAAATAGAGCAGTCCATAGTTGGGAAAGTCTTGTCTATGCGAGCCATCATGCCGCCGATGCTTGGTTCCTTTTCAACCATGTACACCTTGTAGCCTGTATCGGCAAGATCCAAGGCAGCCTGAATTCCCGCGACTCCGCCACCTATGACCAGAGTCTTTCTGGTTATGGGAACTTCAATCTCTTCTGCTGGCTGAAGCAGAGCAACCTTAGCCACAGCCATCCTTACGAGATCCTTAGCTTTTTCTGTGGCTGATTGGCGGTCATACAGGTGGACCCAGCTGCAGTGTTCTCGAATGTTTGCCATTTCAAAGAGGTACTTGTTTAACCCAGCTTCTTCACATGTTTTTCTGAAAGTGGGCTCATGAAGGCGCGGCGAACACGAAGCGACAACTACTCGATTGAGCTTGTGCTCCTTGATATCGTTCTTTATCCCAGCTTGTCCCTGATCTGAACACGTGTAACGATTGTACTGCGCAAGCACGACG
>JBGOYR010000010.1:0-14838 GCA_041479765.1 Bathyarchaeia archaeon
ACCATCGGCACAGTGCTTTCAGTCGTTTCGTTTGCAGTTGTAAGATCACTCGTTGGCTCCGAGTTCGCATTGTTTTACTGGGTGTTAAGCGTTCCCATAATCATCGAAATCGTATTGCATTTCATGGTTCTGCCGTTGCTCTTGCTGGCTGCGGCAATAGCGAGGTTCATCAAGAGAAGGTGACCTCTAGACTAGCATATTCTGGGACCTGGGTCTCCTACGGGTCTGACGACGATTCTTTTTCCGCCCACAACTGTTTGCATGGCTACACCGTTGAAGTCCTTTGTGGCTTCGCCGATGATCTGAGCTTCTTTTCCTTCGCTGGTTTTCTGGAGAAGCTGCAGAACTTCTCCGGCCATTTCTTTAACCACGCCGACAATGATCTTTCCTTCGTTTCCAATCTCAAAGGGGTCTAAACCAAGCATTTCGCATGCGGAACGCACGTCTTCCTTGATAGGTATCTTGTCTTCGTGAAGCAATACGCCGACTCCGGATTTTTCACTGAACTCGTTTATGGCATCAGCCAAGCCGCCTCTAGTTGGATCTTTCATGGCAACGATTCCACCAGCTTCCCCCAGTAAACGTTGAATCAGACGGTTCAGGGGTTTAACATCAGATTTGATGTCGCTTCCAAAGCTCACGCCTTCCTGAGCAGACAGAACAGCCAAGCCATGATCGCCGATCGATCCAGACAAAACTATCTTGTCACCCGCGGCAAGGTTCGAATCTAAGACCCAACGGGGCTTGAAGTCTTGTCTAAACTGTCTGACAATCTTCAGGTTCCTTTCTAAAGAAGGGGTTCTTCTGCCGATTCCGGACACGTTTATTACGCAACCGCCCAAAACTCCTTTCTCAACCACCTTCGTGTCACCCGTGACAATACTGACGCCCGCCTCAATGCAGGTTTTCTGCATGCTTGCCAGAATCCGTTCAAAATCAGCCAACGCCAAGCCTTCCTCCAAAACGAAACCGCAAGCCAACGCATAAGGTTCAGCACCTATTGCTGAAAGATCATTAACGGTTCCGGAGATGGAAAGGCGCCCGATGTCGCCTCCAGGAAAGAAAATAGGCTTAACGGCGTGGGAATCACTTTTGAAAGCTATGTCGCCGACCACGGCAGCGTCATCCATGGCTTCAAGCGGGACCTCCGCGATGTTTGCACCGCCAAAATACTTCACGATGTAGTTCTTAACCAAATCATGCATGACGGAGCCGCCGGCGCCATGCAACATGGTAATGTGACCGTTATTGTCTGCCAAGTATTCCACGCTCTCGCTTTTACCCTATCTTTGCAAGTTGAACTTAAACGCATCGTGCTGAACCCATGGTTTCCTAGGGCTGGAGCATCGTAACGCACTGATTGGATAATGGTTCCAGACAAGATCTGCGTTCGAGACGGATTGTGTTTTGTAGCTGCTTGCGGAAAGCAAACTGGTCTGGAAATCATTTGCTTCAGAGGAAAGCCATATAAATAGCCATACAGCCTTTGATTTGCAGTTCGGAGAGAGCAAAGAGTGCCAAAATGGGGATACTCGATAATTGAAGGAGAACTGGATCCCGAAAAAACCGTGAAAGCTAGCGGACGCGAGCTTAGAGTATCTCCCAAGCATGCACGAGAAGTGTGCAGAACAATCAAGGGAATGATGCTTGCTCAAGCCAAACAGTTTCTCAAAGAAGTAATGGCCAAGGAAAAACCAGTGCCAATACGAAGATTTAGAAAGAAGGTGGGACATCGGCACGGACTGGTGAAAGCTTTTGCTGGCAGGTATCCCGTGAAAGTCGCGAAGAGCATGTTAAAACTGCTTGAAGGAGCGGAAGCAAACGCTGAGAATAAAGGGTTGGACACTGACCGTTTGCGCGTTGTGCATGCAGCAGCTTATCCAGGAATGAAGATCAAACGCTACAAGCCGCGGGCTCAAGGTAGATCATCGCCGAAAATCGAGACATTGACACACATTGAGCTTGCTTTGGAAGAGAAACCGGAGACAGGAGAAGAAGCATAATGTCAATCGTGAAGCATTTTGTGACGGAGTCTATCAAACGGACTGAAATTGACGAATTTTTGCAGAGAAAGCTTGAAAGAGCAGGATACGGCGGCGTGACGATTTCCAAGACGCCGCTTGGGACTCACATAGTCATTTATGCAATGCGCCCTGGCTTGGTGATCGGACGGGGTGGAGAAACAATAAGGGAGCTTGCCGCTACTCTCGAAGAGACGTTCAGGGTTCCTAACCCGCAGATTTCTGTTTCCGAGATCGAAATTCCAGAATTGAACGCTTTTGTTGTTGCGTCAAAGATTGCCTCAGCACTGCAAAGAGGTGTGCACTTTAGGCGTGCAGGGTTCTGGGCTTTGAACCAAGTCATGGAAGCAGGAGCCTTAGGTGTGGAGATAAGGATAAGCGGTAAGCTGAGAACTGAAAGGGCAAGATATGAGAAATTCAAGGCTGGATACCTCCCGAAGTGCGGAGATCCTCCGCTGAAGTATCAGCGGAAGACTGAGATGCATGTTCAAATGAAACCCGGCATGTTCGGCGTAAAGGTCAGGATCATGCCTCCAGATGCCATTTTCCCAGACAAGTTTCAAATAGCCGAAAAGCTACCACCCGAAGAGCAAGTACCCATGGAACAAGAAGAAGTAGGGAAAGAAGACGCACCAGTAACTGAAGAAAAGCCTGAAGAGAAAATTGAGGAAAAAACCCAAGAAGAACCATCCGAGGAGGCAAGCGACAAAGAGGAGGCTTCTGGGTAAGTGCCGATACTTCGAGTCAAAGAAATAAGGGATATGTCTTCTGAAGATTGCGAGAAGAGGCTTGGTGAACTCAGAACCGAACTTGTCCGACTGGAAACAATGATCCGAGCAGGCGGAACGGTAGAGAACCCAGCTCGATTGAAGCATCTGCGCAGAGCGATTGCGCGTATTCTAACTATAGAAAGAGAGCGGGAGCTTGGGATTGGAAAAGTGAAGAAGAAGGAGAAGAAAGCTAAATGAAAGTAACTCCCGACATAATCCGATGCGAATTCATAGGCACCCAGGCAGAAGCTGCCAAGAGCAAACATCGGGGGTATGCAGGAGTCTCGGGGAAGATAATAGATGAAACACGTAACACCTTCACGATACTGAGCAATGGAATAAGAAAAGCGGTAGTGAAGGAATCAGCCATTTTTCATTTCACATTTCCTGATAGAACTGTTGTCGAGATTAATGGTAGGCTTCTTGTGGGAAGACCGGAAGACCGTTTGAAGAAGCACATTAGGAGACTATGGTAATGTCACTCGTTTTCAAGAAGCCGAAGAAAACTTGTACTGATCGGAATTGTCCCTTTCATGGAGAGCTTCCAGTGAGAGGCCGAGTGTTGGAGGGTGTTGTTGCTAGTGCAAAAATGGACAAGACTGTCGTTGTGAAGCGCGACTATCTTTACTACGTTCCGAAGTTCATGAGGTATGAAAGGAGACACAGCCGCATTTCTTCGCACAAACCCCCCTGTATAGACGTGAAAGAAGGAGACCACGTGAAGATAGCTGAATGCCGCCCGGTAAGCAAAACCGTGTCATTCGTCGTCGTGGAGAAGCTGGAGGCGAAGTAGGATGGCGGCAAAAGCCAAGCAAAGAGCACCAACTGCAAAGGGAATAAGCGGATATGGACGGAGGATTTCAAGGGGACTGCCAACTGGTTCTGTGCTGAGATGCGCAGACAACACGGGAGCCAGAGTGTTGCGCTTGATCCAAGTCATGGGCTACAAGGGTAGACTGAGGCGTTACCCAACCGCAGCCGTCGGCGACAGAGTAACAGTTTCAGTTAGACAAGGAACTCCAGACATGAGAAAGAAGATTTTTCAAGCTGTTGTCGTGAGGCAGAGGAAGCCTTTCAGAAGGGTTGACGGCGTCTGGGTCCAGTTCGAAGATAACGCAGCCATAGTGATAACTCCTGAAGGCGAAATGAAAGGCTCGGAGATCCGCGGACCAGTAGCGAAAGAAGCTGCTGAACGATGGCCAAGGATAGCAAGTGCCGCCAGCATAATAGTGTGAAAGGAGGAAGAAGATGCAGATCACTAAGCCCGTAACAAAGCCGTCAAAACAGAGAAAAGCTGTGTATCAAGCGCCGAACCATCGAAGGCACAAGCTTTTCGCAGCATCGTTGTCATCAGAGTTGAGAGCTTCACACGGTACCAGGACTTTTCCAGTCAGAAGCGGCGACACCGTACGGATCATGCGCGGAGACCATGAAGGATTCGAAGGAAAGATCACCCGCGTCGACCTAGCAAAGTATCGAGTCTATGTTGAAGGATTGACACGGGAGAAAGTTGACGGGACCACGATATTCGTCCCTGTACACCCGTCTAAAGTCATGATTACCAACCTTAATCTGGACGACAAGTGGCGAAAGGAAGTTTTGGCTAGAAAAAAGAGCGCTCGCAAAGAGATAGAAGTGGTTGAAGAGAAGCCTGCGAAGAGGGCTCCAGAGAAAGTCGCAGAACTGAAAGAAGAGGCTGTTGAGGAAAAAGTGCCAGTAGCGGAGAAGGCTCCCGAGAAGAAACCGAAGACAACGAGGAGAAAGGCCGCAAGGAAGCCAGTTGCTGAGAAGAAGCAGAAACCAGAAGAAGAGGCGCCGAAAGAGGAGAAACCAAAGGTTAAGAAACCGAGACCCAAGCGCAAAACTGCCAAGACTGAGGGAGGAGCGTAGTTTGGGCAGAAAAGGAGAATCATCAGGGCTAAAGCGTAAACCCGCGCCAAGTTTCTGGCCGATTCATAGGAAGGAGGTCACTTGGATCGTGAAGCCAGCTGCAGGACCGCATCCTATTGAGAACTGCATTTCCTTGACTATAATGCTTCGAGACATTCTGGGCGTCGCTAAGACCCGGAGAGAAGCAAAAACTATAGTTGCACACGAAGGAGTGCACGTTGATGGCAAAACAAGAAGAGAAGACGACTTCCCGGTAGGCTTAATGGATGTTGTTTCCCTGCTTGGTGCTGACGAGCACTTCAGAGTGTTGCCTTCGTACAAGGGTCTTGTCCTGCAGTCCATCGACAAGGATGAAGCGAAATTCAAGCTTTGCAGGATAGAAGACAAGAAAGTCGTCGACAATGGGCATGTGCAGCTTAACCTTCACGATGGCACAAACATCCTAGTAAAAATAGCCGACCCCAAGAATCCGCAAGAGGATGTTTACGAAACTCTTGACACTTTGAAGGTCAGCCTTCCGGAGAAGCAAATTCTTGAGCACATAGAAATGAAAGAGAAGGACTTTGGAATCATAACCGGGGGCAAGAATGTCGGCAAACAAGGCAAGATCGTCGAGGTCGAGAAGGCAGAAGGAAAGAAGCGCAGGCAAACACTTGCTACGATTGAGACTGAGAAGGGCAATCGATACCAAACGATTCTGGACTTTGTCTTTGCGGTAGGCAAGGAGCAACCTCTCATAGCGCTACCGGAGGTTGCATGAGTTGTCTGAGGATGAAATCCGCAAGAAATGGGGAACCCAGCCCATGCTTAAACCTAGAATCGAAAAGGTGGTCGTCAACCTCAGTGTGGGAAAGTCTGGCGAACCGCTTGAGAAGGCAACGACGGTTCTGAAGGAGATAACTGGCCGAACTCCCTGCAAAAGAAAGGCAAAAACCAGCATTAGAGATTTCGGAATCAGAAAAGGCGAGTCGATAGCCGCCATTGTAACCCTCAGAAAACAGGAAGCAATAGACTTCCTCAAGAAAGTCTTACCTGTCGTCGAAAACAAGATCTCCAGAAAGAGTTTCGACAATCAGGGCAACGTGTCTTTCGGCTTGAAGGAGCACATTGAGATTCCAGGGGTAAAATACGATCCGGATATTGGCATATTTGGCATGGATGTTTGCGTAACGGTCACTCGACCCGGCTACCGCGTGAAGAACCGTAAAATAAGGAAAACGAAGCTGGGATCGAAGCACGTTTTGAAGCCTGAAGAATCCATTGCATTTGTCAAAGACACGTTAGGAGTCGAGGTTGCATAAGCTAGGAGAAACATATGTATGGGAAAACAGAAACCGAAGAAGGAAAGAAAACACGGAAAAGGGGTAAGGCCTTGCAGCAGATGTGGCGCTTATGGACCGATTATTCGACGTTACAATTTAAATTTATGTCGGCATTGTTTTAGAGAGGTAGCCAAAAAACTAGGGTTCAGCAAATACGAGTAACGAGGAAAAACGCGATGGACACGCTGGCAAACGGTCTGACAACGATCGTAAACAACGAGATGCGCAACAAGCGCGAATGTGTGATCAGCCCCGCCTCTAAACTTCTGGGCCGTGTCCTGAGAATAATGCAGCTTAACGGCTACATCGGTGAGTTCGAGTTCGTGGATGATGGTCGTTCTGGAAAGTTCAAGGTTCAGCTTCTGGGAAGAATAAACAAGTGCGGAGCCATTAGACCTCGTTTTTCAGTGAAAATGGATGAATTCAAAGAATGGGAAAAGAAATTCCTTCCTTCACGAGAAGTAGGTTTGATGGTTATCTCAACACCTAAAGGGGTTCTGTCCCACAGAGAGGCGCAGGAGAAGCACAGCGGAGGCAAGCTACTAGCATTCATTTACTAGGAAAGGTGGCCTAAATGCGAGTGACCGAAGTCTCAAGAACCATTCAGATTCCAGATGACGTTGAGGTGTCAATCGACGGAAGAAAGGTCACCGTCAAGGGAACCAAGGGAACGTTGATCCGCGATTTTTCCTATGCCCCTGTATCGATTGAAAGGCAGGACAAGACTGTTCGCATTTGGGCAGAATGGCCTCGCAAAAGAGAATCATCCCTTGTGGGCACGATTCATTCGCACATTCAGAACATGATTACAGGAGTCAGGAAAGGCTTCACCTACAAGCTCAAAATAGTATTCTCACACTTTCCGGTCTCAGTCAAAACCAAGGAAAAGAACCTGCTGATCGAAAACTTCACCGGAGAACGAAACCCAAGAAAAGTCAAGACAATCGGCAATGTCCAAATCAAGGTCCAAAGCGAAGACATAATCGTTCAAGGACTGAACCTTGAAGAAGTAGCACAAACAGCCGCAAACATTGAACAAGCCACCAAAGTCAAGAGAAAAGACCCACGCATCTTCCTAGACGGCATATACGTGTATGAAAGGCTTGAGGGAATGGAAGGATGACAGAGCAAAACATCACAGACACCAGAAAAGCATTGAAAGTCAGAGCGCGCGTGAAAAGGAAAAAACCCGCTTTTGTCAGACCTGAAAGCTGGCGATACATGCGCCTGAAGGAGACTTGGCGCAGACCAAGAGGCCTAGACCACAAAATACGAAGAAAGAAGAAAGGCTGGCCAGCGGGCGTAAGCACTGGCTATCGTGGCCCGAAAGTTGCTAGAGGCTTGCACCCCTCCGGCTATAAGGAAGTTCTGGTCTCAAATCCCATGGACCTTAAGGAAATCGACCCGAAAACTGAAGCCATACGGATTGCTCACACAGTAGGCAAAAGGAAAAGAGCTAGAATAATAGCTGAAGCACGAAAGAAGAAAATAACGATTCTCAACCTTAAAGAAGCCAGAGAAGTGGTTGAAGAAAAGAGAAAAGTGAGAGAAGAGAAAGAAAAGGAAGAGAAGGCCGGAACTGAGGAAGAAGCGGCAGAGGAAGAAGAGACCGAAGCCGAAGAGCCAAAGCCCAAGCAGGAGAAGGCAAAGAAGCGTAAAGGAAGGAAGGAGAAGCAATGACGGATCTCAAGAGTCAACGGCGTCTGGCAGCGCAAATCCTGAAAGTTGGGCAGAACCGAGTGTGGATTGACCCTGAAAGAATCGACGATGCGGAAGCAGCCATTACCAGAGAGGAAATTAGGAAGCTGATTCATGAGGGCATAGTCAAGCAACTGCCTGAAAAAGGCATAAGCCGTGCAAGAGCACGAATCCTGCATGCGAAAAAGAAGAAAGGACTTAGAAGCGGACCTGGAAGCAGAACGGGTTCGCCGCGTGCAAGAATCTCCAAGAAAGAGGCTTGGACGAGCAAAATTCGAGCTTTGAGGAATAAGCTTCGCAAACTCAAAACGAACAAGACCGTTACTGAAAGCACTTATCGAAAGATGTACACGATGGCAAGCAGCGGCAGATTTGAGTCAGTTGCCGACCTGGAGCGTTACCTAAAGTCGCATGAGCTTTGGAGGAAACGTTGATGGCGAAAAATGCAAGCTATTGCACTCCTTTCCGTCGTCGCAGAGAGGGAAAAACCGACTACCGCACAAGAAGAGCCTTCATAGTCTCTGGGAGGCCACGATTAACCGTTCGAACCTCCACCAACAATGTTACTGCTCAATTGATTGTGGCCAGGCCGCATGGAGATGAGGTTCTGGTTTCAACCCATAGCAGAGAGCTGGCAGGAAAACATGGTTGGAAAGCTCCTCGTGGAAATCTTCCAGCAGCCTATTTAACAGGTTTCCTTTGTGGACAAAAAGCAAAAACGCAAGGAGTAGAAGAAGCGATTCTTGACATAGGGTTGAAATCGCCTTCGAAAGGTGCACGGGTTTTCGCCGTTCTGAAGGGAGTTTTAGATGCAGGCGTCGAGATCCCGTACAGCGAGGAGAAACTGCCGGATCAGAAGAGCATTGAAGGTGAGCATATCGCAAAGTATGCAGAGAGTTTAGTTTCCAATCCCGACGTGTATCAGCGCAAGTTCTCAAAGTACTTGGAGCAAAAGCTCTCTCCGGAAACGTTGACCAAGCATTTCGCAGAAGTCAAAGCGGACATAGTTGCCGCTTTCGAGAGTGGAGGCAAGAAGAAGTGAGGCGTAGAAACGATAGAAGAGACCGACGAGAAAGGTCTGGGAATTTGGAGCAGTGGGTTCCTAGAACACGTCTTGGAAAGATGATCCAAGAGGGCAAAGTAACGTCTATTGAAGAGGTTTTCATGGGCGGCCTGCAAGTGCGCGAACCGCAAATTCTCGACACTTTGATCCCTGACTTGCAGGAAGAGGTAATAAACATAAACCTAGTTCAAAAACAAACAGATGCAGGCGAAAAATCAAGGTTCAGGGCAATAGTTGCCGTTGGAAACCGAGATGGCTACATCGGTTTAGGTTCAGGGAAAGCAAGCCAAGTACGAAACGCCATCGAAAAAGCGGCTGCAAACGCTCGCCTGAACATCGTTCCGGTCAGGAGAGGGTGTGGAAGCTGGGAATGTGGCTGCGGAAAAGCCCATTCTGTGCCATTCCAAATTAAAGGGAAATGCGGTGGTGCAAAGATTACTGTTGTTCCAGGACCTAGAGGCCTTGGACTTGTAGCAAGCGAAGTTTCAAAAGTCGTTCTGAACCTTGCTGGCATTAAGGACTGTTGGACCAGAAGCTCCGGTTCGACGAGGACGGTGCCTTCTTTCGCTTACGCCGTTTTTGACGCATTGAAGGAGACTTACAGCCTCATAACTCCGGCGGATTGGGTGAAATAGTTGACTGAAGAAACGAAGCCATGCAAGTGCATCGCTGCAGTAAGAATCCGCGGAACCGTCAGAGGTTCAATGGCGGCCAGAGAAACGCTTGACATGCTTCACCTGTCCCGAAACAACCACGCTGTTTTGGTTGATGACAGCCCAGCGTTTGTCGGCATGCTAAAAGCGGCCCAGAGTTTCATTACGTGGGGTGAGGCATCAAAGGAAACAGTGAATATGTTGCTAAAAGAGAAGGGCAGGATTGCTGGCAACAAGAAGCTGACCGACGATTATCTGCAGAAAGTGGGCCACAAGTCATTAGAAGAACTCGCGGAAGCAATCCTAAGCTGTCGGGCCAAATACTGGAAACTGCCAAACATTCAGCCAGTCTTCAGATTGCATCCGCCAACAAAAGGTTTCAAAGGAAAAGTGAAGAAGAGCGTTTCCGCGGGCGGCGAACTGGGTTACCGTGGAGAAAAGATCAACGAGCTTATAAAGCGGATGCTTTAGGGCTTCATTTTTCCACATTTCCGTTTGCGATACGTTTTATAGCTACTTTAGCTATTTCAGAGCCATCACATCTTGGGGGGAGGGTAGCATTGAGCGCGAAGTGGCGAAGAAACAAGAAAAGCCTAAAGAGGTTTAACATTTTCAGAGCCTTCAGAAAGGCCAAGGACAAGGATACTCCTCACGCGTTCCGGTTCAAGACCTCGTGGGTTAAGAGGAACACTTATCCTAAAGAACAGACGATTCCAAAAACGCGCAAAGAAAGAAGGACTAAAGAGCTTGAGCCTCTGGTCGATGTGCTTGAGGAAAATGATGAGGTAATAGTGGTGGCTGAGTTTGCGGGATTCAGCAAGGAAAACATAAAGACCAATGTCAAAGACCAACGGCTGACCCTGTCTGCTAAGGGTCTGGACCGCAAATTCTATAAAAGTTTAAATCTTCCTAAGCGAGTGATTCCAACCACCATCCGAACAGCATACAAGAATGGTGTGCTTGAAGTACGGCTAAAGAAGGCCATCGAGAAAAATGCCATAGGTAACGTAGCAGGTTAGAAGATGCCACACAAGCTCAGGAAAACAAGGAAAATGCGGGGTTCTAGGACTGTAGGCTACGGCAGAGTAGGCCAACACAGAGACCAAGGTTCCAAAGGATATCGAAAGTCCGGACGGCATAAGGCTGGTTGGTCGTGGGTTCAAATGTATGATCCAGACTATTTCGGTAAGGATGGGTTCACTTCCCCTAAGAGCCTTAGACAGAAGGTAAATGTGATAAATGTGGGGAAACTTGACGAAATAGCGGAAAAAGTCTCGGTTGAAAAGGAGAAAGGTGAACGTTTTGTGGATTTGGATTATCTAGGGTTCACAAAGCTTCTTGGAGCGGGAAAGATCACAAGATCGTTGACTGTGAAAGTGGCATCTTGCTCAAAGTCTGCGGCTGAAAAGATGAAAGAAGCCGGTGGACGAATCCTGACAGAAGCGAAGGAAGAAGGAGAGTAACTGCTGACCGATGGCTGGCAGGTTTTTAAGACTATTCAGGCCGATTGCGAGAGGCATCCCAGAGATCAAGCCTCCGGAACGCAGAGTGCGGTTCAACGAGAAACTCTTCTGGACGGCACTTGTGTTAATCATCTTCTTGGTGATGTCTGAAGTTCCGCTGTACGGCGTCACGACGACAGCGTTGGGTGAGCTTGCGGCTCTTAGAATAATCTTTGCTTCCAGCCGTGGCAGCTTGATGGAGCTCGGTATCGGTCCCATAGTTACGGCAGGATTGATACTGCAGCTTCTTGTCGGTTCTGCCATGATAGAATGTGACATGAATAACTCTGAGGACAGAAGCTTGTTCACAAGTGCCAGCAAGGTCTTCTCAATAGTCCTTACTGGCGTTCAGGCATCTGCTTACATAATCGGTGGAATGTACGGCACCCTGCAAGGGACAGTGGCGATCATCGTTTTTCTGCAGTTGATAGCTGCAGGAATCATAGTTCTGCTGTTAGATGAGCTTGTTCAGAAAGGATGGGGATTCGGTAGTGGAATAAGCCTGTTTATCATGGCAGGCGTCGCACAAAACCTGTTCTGGCAGAGCTTCGCGCCTGTACCTGCAGTTGGCGAATCCAGAAGCTTCGGTCTGTTCGTTGCGTTAGCCCAGACGCTTTCAGGAGGCCAACCTGTATCGTTGCTTTGGCTGAGAGAGAACCAGCAAAACCCATCCATACTTGGCTTCGTAGCCACGATCGTCGCCTTCCTAATAATAATCTACATGGAAGGAGTCAGAGTTGAGTTGCCACTGTCATACGCTGGCTACAAGGGCTTTCGAAGCCGATATCCGATAAAGCTGCTCTACGTGTCAAACCTGCCGGTTATCTTCGCATCTGCCCTTTTTGCCAACGTATACTTTTTCTCGCAACTGCTGTGGAGCATGAACGGACAACCCGCTCCTGGAAAGAACTTCTGGCTTGACCTTCTCGGGCAATATCAGACTGTAACGACTGGTAGTTCTACACAGGTTCAGAGTGTGGGAGGTCTGGTGTACTTTGTGACAGCACCTCGTCATTATTTAGAGGCAATAGGGGCACCGGCTAAATCCTTGGGTTACCTTGGAATACTCATTGTCTTCTGTGTAGTTTTCTCGTTGACTTGGCTTGAAGTTGGCGGTTTAGGTCCATCGACAGTAGCTCAGCAACTGGTTGACTCGGGTATGCAGGTTCCGGGATATAGACGGTCGGGAAAAGCTATTGAATCGATTCTTAATCGCTATATTCCTGCGGTTACAGTGCTGGGCGGGGTGGTTGTAGGTTTGATCGCGGGTGTTTCAGACTTCTTTGGGGTTTTCGGGTCAGGAATGGGTATTCTGCTCTCTATTGGCATAGTCTACCAGTATTATGAGACGTTGATGCAGGAAAGAGCTGCTGAAGTGTACCCGGCCTTCAGGAAGATATTCGGAGGCTAGACTCCAGTAAGAACAGACTGATCCCGAAGGGTTCCGACAGTCGCAAGTGTGAAAATGGTTATTAGTAACAAGGAAGGACAGGAGAGAGCAGAAGAAGCAATGAAACATCAGGAGACATGTTCAAGTGCTTGAGGCTTTGCAGGGCATTCCTAGCTCAACGATCTTCATGTTTTCGGTAGCTGCCGGTATCTCTCTCTTGACTTCGTTAGTGAACCGCCTTCTCACAAACCCTCAAAAATCAAAGGAGACACGGAAAGAGGTTGCGGAATGGAACTCGGAACTGCGCAAAGCCCAGAAAGCAGGAGACAAGAAGACCGTGGAAAAGCTCATGAAGAAGCAGAAACAGATCATGCAGCTTCAATCCAAGATGATGTGGCAATCAATGAAAGTGACATTCATTTTCTTCATCCCGCTCCTGCTCATATGGCAATTCTTAGGAGGAATCTTTGGCGGAAGAGAAATTGCCTATTTTCCAGGTGTCGGTTCTGTTCTTCCGTTGCCGATTTTCAGCATTTCTCTCATATGGTGGTACATGCTATGTTCGCTTTTCTTCGGTACGATATTTTCACACGTTTTCGGACTAGTAGACTTGGAGTGATTAGAAATGCCTAGACCACACGAACGCACAAGAAGCAGGAAACGCGTCAACAAGACTGCGCCCAGTGGGAAGAAAGTAAATAGGTACAAGCAAAAAATCAGCGCCACAGCTCACTGCGGCCTTTGTGGGCAACCCCTAGCTGGAATCGCACACCTTACACCGTTGAAAGCAAGCAAGCTTAGCAGGAGCAAAAGAAGGGTGTGGCGTCCATATGGTGGCCAATTGTGCCACGAGTGTCTCAAGCTGAATTTGAGACAGATTGCTCGCAAGGCCTAGTCAATAGGAGTCCGGAAACGCGCAGATGAACAAAGAGAAACCCAAGAATCGCTTGACAATCTGCATCTGTGGCATGGCTGGAAGCGGAAAAAGTACACTGGCCAAGAAACTTGCAAAGAGATACGCCCTTCGATACTATTCTGGTGGTGACGCTTTGAAGGCCTTGGCTATGGACGAAGGATATAGGTCCATTGAGCATGGGTGGTGGGAAAGCCAAGAAGGATTGCGTTTCCTGAAGAAAAGAGCGGAAGATCCACAATTCGACAGGAAAGTTGACGGGAAGCTCTTGGAGTTTGCGCGACAAGGCAATGTTGTTCTGGACAGCTGGACAATGCCTTGGCTTCTTGAAGAAGGCTTCAAGATATGGTTGGAGGCTTCTCTGGAGAAAAGGGCGGAGAGAATAGCTAAAAGGGATAAAATAAGCTTTGAGGGAGCTGTAAAAGCGCTGGAAAGCAAGGAAAGGCAAACAAAAGCCATCTACAGGGAGCTCTACGGCTTTAGCTTGGGGGAGGATTTCGCTCCTTTCAAGCTGATCTTGGACGTTGACAATTTGGAAGCAAGAGAAGTATTCCGGGTGCTGTGCGCGATAATGGACAATGTCGTCCGAAAACCCAGTTAGTGAGCATGTGCTCGGATAGTGGCTAGAAGGTTCATGTCGGTTCGCGTGTGAAACGGGCATTTTGGGTTCTCTGTCGGAGCATTTCCATCTGTTTTTTGTGATCGTAGACCCAAGAGCTCTTGCTGAAGAATTCGCCTGAGATGGTTTGTCGGTTTACCATTCTCAAATCCTGTATGGCGTACTTGTAGTCTTTCACGAGTCCGGTTCTGGCCATCGCGGACAGTGTGTCGACAAAGTTGCGGAATTCGTTTGTAGGCAGAAAGACCTCGAGGAGCAAACCGTTTTTTCCTATCATTTTGCCCATCGTGATTATGAAGAACTTGTTGAGGAGAGACCTTGTGAACTTTGCGAATCTCGGATAGTCGTGAAAAGATATCGTTAGCAACGCCATGACGAAAGGAGCATCCCCGTACCGCATCACGAAGATCTCGTGGCCTTCGATAAGGTTCTTGCCAATTAGGTGCTGGCTGTAGTGAAATTGTGCAAGCTGGCGGCTTATTCCCAGGATTTCGGCAACTTCGCTTAGGGTCATGGTTGCGTCTTTTTCCAGCTTCATAAGCATTCGAACGTCTGTTTCATCAGCACAGATGGGGTAAGCTTTGGCCTCAACTAACGTGTAAGGTAGGTCGGTTGACTGGGCCTCAACTTCTCTTTTCCAATCTTCCCATTGGAAGACCCAGGTTTCATTGCAGGAGTCAAACCATTCAGAGGTTATTCGCCCGCCTTGGAAACATGTGGACCAATGGATCGATGCGTTTTCGGCGATGCCAAGATTTCTAAATTCGTTGACAAACTCTTCAAATTCATGGCAATGCTCAATCGGAACCGTGTAAACAGCCGTGCAGCCTTCACCCATACCATAAGACCTGCAAACATAGAGCCAGAACCCATTGAGCTTCAGACAATCAAAAAGAAGCTGCTCCATGCCCGGTTTGGCTTCCGTAACGACGACGGCTTTTCTCAACCCAAGATTCGTGTGGTAGATCGCTGTGTGCATTCTCAGAAAGATCTGAGG
>JBGOYR010000011.1:0-14281 GCA_041479765.1 Bathyarchaeia archaeon
ATATTCAGTCTATGTGACATTCTTCAAGCCGATGGAAATGGGGTTCTTTGACGCTTCTGCGATCGTCATCACTACGATCACTTTGGGCATGTTGCTAGAAGATATGGCGGTGGAGAAGACGGGGGACGCAATCAAGAGACTCATGGCTCTGCAACCCAAAACTGCCATTGTGGTTCGAGACGGTGCTGAAACTGAAGTGCCGGTGGATGAGGTTCAGGTCGGCGATGTTGTTGTCGTTAGACCTGGTGGAAGAATCCCTGTTGACGGTGAAGTGACGGAAGGGCACACTTTCATCGACGAATCTATGATTACAGGCGAATCAGTTCCGATCGAAAAGAACCTCGGCGACACGGTTTTCAGCGGGACAATCAACAAGACTGGGACTTTGAAGTTTCAAGCCAGGAAAGTTGGTTTGGAAACCATGTTGGCTCAGATCGTGCGTTTGGCACGAGAGGTTCAGGCAAGTAAAGCGCCTATTCAGCGAATCGCCGACAAGGTGGTAAACGTCTTCGTGCCCGTGGTTGTTTCCATTTCACTTTTGACGTTTGTCGTTTGGCAGCTTGCCTTCAACAACCAAGGCATGGCACTAACAACCATGGTTTCCGTCTTGGCAATTTCGTGCCCTTGCGCGTTGGGCATTGCCACCCCAGCTGCCATCATGATTGGTATAGGCAGAGGCGCAGAGAACGGTATTCTGATCAAGAACACCGCAGTTCTTGAAGTCGTAAAGAACCTTGACACCGTAGTCTTCGACAAGACGGGAACGCTGACGAAGGGCAAACTTGAAGTCACCGATGTTGTGGCAAAAGACCGCAAGGCTCTCTTGAAGGTTGCAGGTGGAGCCGAGAAATGGTCCGAACATCCGATTGGCCAAGCCATAGTGAAGAAGGCGGAAAGTGAAGGAACAACAATTCAAGAGCCTGATTCGTTTGAGGCTTTGCCCGGGTTTGGCGTCACTTCTGAAGTGGATGGCAGGAGAGTTTTGATCGGCAACCGCGCTCTGATGAAGAACAACAAGGTGACGATTGAAAGCTTCGAAGGCGATTTTCAGCAGTTGGAGAGCGAAGGCAAGACGGTACTCATCGTAGCCGTTGAGGGCAAGACCCTTGGTCTTGTGGCGGTTTCTGACACGCTGAAAGAACATTCGAAGGAAGCCGTTGAAACATTGAAGAAGATGGGGTTGAAGGTGGTCATGCTCAGTGGCGATACGAAGAGAACGGCTGAGGCTATCGCAAGACAACTGGGCATTGAGGAGGTTTTGGCGGAGGTTGTTCCGGCTCAGAAGGTTGAGGAGATAAAGAAGCTTCAGAACGAAGGTCGATTCGTGGCGATGGTGGGTGACGGAATCAATGACGCTCCAGCAATTACACAGGCGAACGTGGGAATCGCTATTGGCAGCGGTACAGACGTGGCCATTGAATCGGGTGACATTGTCTTGATCAAGGACGACCCACGCGACGTGGCAGTCAGCATTCAGTTGAGCCGGAAGACTCTGGGCAAGATCAAACAGAACCTTTTCTGGGCCTTCTTCTACAACGTTATCATGATTCCCCTAGCTGCTGGCGTGCTGTATCCTTCTTTGATGGTTCTGATACCTCCGCAGGCGGCTGCTGCTTCGATGATTCTGAGCGACATCACGGTAGTAGCAAACTCTATGCTATTGAGCAGGTGGAAACCCTAATGGAGAGTTTACGACTTGCATGAGTGGGCTTTGGTTGAGGCAGTAATTTCCGCAGCTTCTGAAGTGGCAGAAAAGGAAGGTTTGAAGCAAGTTTCTGAAATTATCATAAAAGTGGGTGAACTGCAAGGCGTAGAGCTGGACATTTTGGACTTCGCTTTCTCCCAGCTTAAGTCGGGTAAGCTCGAGAATGCGAAGTTCCGGATGGAATCAGTCAGACCTAGGCTGAAGTGCAGGGTTTGCGAACACGAGTGGATTCTAAGCCGAGAAAAACTGGATGAAAACGCGGCAGAAGCGATACACTTTGTCCCTGAAGTGGCCCACGCCTATATTAAGTGCCCAAAATGTGGAAGCCCAGACTTCGAGATACTGGAAGGAAGAGGCGTGTTGCTTCAAAGCATCAAAGGAGACCGTTAGCAATGACCGACCCACGAGTATGCATAATAGCTGAGCGTATGAAGGGCATTCGCAGAATAATAGCTGTATCCAGTGGGAAAGGCGGTGTGGGCAAAAGCCTGATCGCTTCAACACTCGCACTGGCACTGGCCAAGAAAGGACACAAAGTTGGGCTTTTCGACTTGGACTTCACAAGCCCATCAACGCATACAATATTGGGAATCGAAGGCCTTCGACCCAAAGAAGACAAGGGTATAATTCCTCCAAAAGCTCACGGCTTGGAGTACATGTCAATAATCTACTATTCAGGCGATAAGGCTACCCCATTGCGAGGAGCAGATATGTCAAATGCGCTCATCGAGCTACTCGCAATCACAAGGTGGGGCAAACTGGATTTTCTTGTTTTGGACATGCCGCCAGGAATTGGAGACGCAACTTTGGACTTGATACGATTGATCGAAAAGATCGAGTTTCTCATAGTGACAACGCCTTCACGGTTGGCGTTCGAAACCGTTCGAAAACTGGCAGGCTTGCTGAAGGGATTGAGGATTTCTGTGATAGGTGTCGTGGAAAACATGAAAATGGGCCAGTCAAAAGCGATACAACAACAGACACAAAAGCTGGGCTTAATCTATCTAGGCGAAATACCATACGACACCAAAGTAGAAGAAGGAATAGGCAACACAAACCTGCTCCTGAAAACTGCGCTCGCAGACAAAGTGGCAAAAATGGCCGCGAGAATCAAGCCTACCGCTCATACACAAGGGGCTCGAAGAAAACCGAAGACCTCTAGCTGAAGGCGCTTGTGGATGGCGTCTCGGCTAAGCTTGGATTTTCTGTTTTATCGTGTTTCGTTTTTCTTCTAGCAATGGTCCGAACTTCTTGATTCTGTCCGTGAACATGGTGAACAGTTCAGCTGCCTTCTTGTATACTGGAAGTGGCACGTAGCTATAGCGCACTCGCATATTCTCAATTCCATGCTTTGCCAGTTCTCGTCCCATGTCTAGCATCCGCTTCTTCGTAAACTTCTCGTCAATCTCCTGTGTACCCTCGATTACTAGAACACCATCAGCACCGTACGCGAAAGCGTAGAGCAAGTGCTTCAGGCTCAGCAACGCGGTTGTCGGCACTGGAACGATGCGAATGTTCTCAGGATAATTCGTTCTGTCCAAACCCAGAAAGTCCATTCCTGTATAGCCAACGTTCTTGTCCACGAACGCGATGACTCTGACGTCGCCAGCTGCTTTCTCTGCCAGAACACCTCTCAGACTGGCCAGTATCTGTTTGGTCGTGGAATTCTTGAAGTCAATAGCCTCTTGTGGACAGACAGGAATGCACGCACCACAACCCGTGCACTGGAATGGGTTGATCTTGGCTTTGTCTCCCTCCATCGTGATAGCATTCACTGGACAAACTGGAACGCAAGCCTTGCAGCCGTTGCAGAGGTCAGCAATCACAAAGGCCTTTTCAGGACTCGTAGTAACATAATCGCTTTTTAGAAACAGCGCTGCTTTCGCTGAAGCACCTAAACCATCGGAAACCGTGTCTCGAACATCCTTTGGACTCAAGGCACAACCACACGCAAACACTCCCGTGACCAGCGTATCAACTGGATCTAGCTTAGGATGTTTCTCAGTTACAAATCCGTCCTCGCCTATCGACACTTTCATCTTGTCAGCAAGCTCCTTCAACCCAGAAGGCGGAACCATCGGAGTAGCCAACCCAATCATGTCAAACTCTTGCTCCAGCAATTCTCCTGTGATCGTGTCTTCAGCAACCGCGACCAGTTTGCCGTTCTTGTTCTGGTAGACTTCCGCAACCTTACCCCGTATGAAGCTGACACCAGCCTCCTGATCGCGCCAGTAAAGATCTTCATAGCCCTTGCCCGTTGCTCTAATGTCCGTGTAGTAAACGGTAACATCTATGCCTAGCATTTTCTTGAGCACAAACGCCTGCTTCAACGAGTACATGCAACAAATCCTGCTACAATACGAAATGTAGTTCTTGTCACGGGAACCAGCACAAAGCACAATCGCCATCTTCTTCACGTCAGTGCCATCCGCACGTTTGATGTAGCCACTTGTCGGGCCAGTAGCGGAAACAAACCGCTCCAGATCCATCATCGTGATAACGTCTTTGTACTTGCCATAACCATAGGTGTCAAGCTTCTTGGCGTCGTACAGCTGAAAACCTGTGGCCATTATTATGCCGCCCACATGCAAGTCAACAGTGCTTCCTTGATCTGCCAAGCTTACGGCTTTGGCAGGACAGAGTTGTTCACATTTCCCGCATTTCGTGCAGGCGCTGAAGTCGATCACGTAAGCAGATGGAACGGCTTGTGGAAACTCGATGTAAGCCGCCTTTCTCTGAGATAAGCCCTCATTAAACTCGTCAGGCACAGAAACCGGGCAGACTTTGGCACATACGCCGCAGCTTCTGCACTTCTGAACGTCTACACCTCGCGGTTTCATACGCAGCTTAACGTCAAAGTTGCCTGGACGTCCACCAACTTCCTGCACTTCAGCATAAGTGTACAGCGTCACGTTCGGATTTCGCCCGACTTCAGCCATCCTAGGCGTAAGAATACACTGCGCACAATCCAGAGTCGGGAAAACCTTCGTCAACTTCGCCATATTCCCACCGATACTCGGCTTGCGGTCAACGAGATGAACTTTGTAGCCCAGATAACCAAGTTCCAGCGCCGCCGTTATTCCAGAAATGCCGCCACCAATGATGAGGATCTCCCTGGAGCCCTTTTCACTTATGGTCTGCAGTGGTTCAAGCTCTCGACTTCGTTCATACCCGCCTCTGATGAGGCTTATAGCTTTCTTGGTGGCTTCCTGAGATGGATGCGGACCCAAAATCCAAGAGTCTTGCTCTCTTATGTTCACGAATTCTAGCATGTAAGGGTTCAAACCTGCACGCTCTAGAACGCTTTGAAAAGTAGCAAGGTGCATTCTTGGCGTGCAGCTTGCCACGACCACTCTGTCCAGATTCTCTTTTTTGACAGAGTCCGTGATTATCTCTTGAGCGGGTTTTGAGCATAAGTATTTGTGAAACTTGGCAACTGCTACATCAGGCCAGTTCTTTACTGCATCAACGACCGCTTTGACGTCTACAACTTCGCCTATGTTTCCGCCACATTCGCAGACAAAAACTCCGATCCTCGGCGCTTTCTTCTCCATTTGCGAAATCCCCGGCTATGTTGAATTGTTTTGAATGATACGGAGGAAAACGCTTTAATAACCTTACGCTCCCACTTCAACCAAACGTGATGGACAGCATGAACGCCCGAGAGCTCACGGAAAAACACAAACTTCTCGAATGCATCCAATGCGGAACATGCACCGGAAGCTGCCCAGTCGCAAAAAAAGCCAACCTGAACGTCAGACGCTACATGCGCGAAGTCGCCACACTAGGCAAGCTAAGCATACATCCACAAAACGAGCTCTGGAGCTGCACTACCTGCAGCACGTGCGGCGTTCGATGCCCAAAGGATCTCAACCCTTATGAATTCCTGATCGACGTTCGCAGCATGGCCGTCGAAGAAGGACAAATCGCGACAACCATACGTGACGCACTCGAAAGCATATTCAAAAACGGCAATCCATGGGGACGAATCCGCAACAAACGATCCGAATGGACACAAGGTATGAACGTCAAACACATCTCCCAAGGCGCGGACTTTCTGTTCTACGTCGGCTGCACATCAGCCTACGACCCAAGAGTCCAAAACGTACCCAAAAGCCTCGCAAGATGCTTCGAAAAAGCTGGACTGAACTATGGGATATTGGGCGACGAGGAGAACTGTTGCGGAAGCGAAGTCTATGGCATGGGCGAAAAAGGACTGTTTGAATTCCTCACCGAAGAGAACATGAAAACCTTCAACAAATACAGCATCAAACAAGTTGTAACAGCCTGCACCCACGGCTTCCACGCTTTCAAAAACCGATACAACCAAACCAGCGTCGAAACCCAGCATCACACGCAGCTCTTGGCAAAACTAATCGAAACAGGAAAACTCACATTCTCAAAGCCGCTTGAAAAGAAAGTCATATACCATGACCCATGCTTCTTAGGCAAGCAGAACGGCATCTATGACGAACCCAGAAAAGTCATCGAAAACGTGCCGGGCGCTAAGCTGCTGGAATTCGATCGTTCAAGATCCAGAAGTGTGTGCTGCGAAGGTGGTGGCGGAAGGTTGTGGATTGACATTCCGGGAGAACGTCTCGCAGAGACCCGCGTCAGAGACGCAGTTGAAGCAGGAGCGGAAATACTTGCAGTAGCCTGCCCGTACTGTCTCTTGACTCTGGAAGACGCCGTGAAAACAACGGGAAACGAAGGCAAAATCCAGATAATGGACATTGCCGAACTGTTGTCTCTTGCCTTGTAAGCTCGCTTTCAATGTAGTCTAATGGAAAACGGCCAGCAGGGGCTCTTGCCTTTCTCTTTGCCTCTTAGCATTTGGCTTTGATTTTTGGCGATGCTTCTCCGACAACCAATGTTCGGAAGTTTGCATAAGGCTTATATTGGAAGACATAACAGATATTGCTATTCGAATTTGAACCAGACGTGTAATCTGGGTGGTAATGAGATGGTAAACGAAGGAAGAGGAAGACTATTCAGAAGAAAAGACGGCAAATTCCTAATCTATCTCCCAAAAGACTTAGCAGAAGACAGCATGTTCCCATTCAAGACCGCCGAATCCATGTACGTCAAAATAACCTTCGAACTCGGCGACAACAAAGTCCTCATAGAGAAATACAAAGAACCACAGCCAGAACCAGAACCAACATAGACACTCACCGGCTTCTAGAACGACCATAAAGACAGAGGCAGTCTTCAAGCCAAACCAAGATAGACTACAGACTAGACTGCTACAGTCCGCGTTCTTTGCCGATAATGAAGACTGGGAATCGTAATCAGGCAAGTATGTCCTCTGGACGGCAAGGAAAAACGTATTCCGCGATACTTGAAATCCCCCTTTTTACCACGTTTTTTCCTTTCCCTCATTCTATGCGAAAGTATTTCCTTCACTATGCTTTGCTAAGGCTCCTAGTTATGGTGCAAGTACCATGTCGCCTCCTAATCAGGCTACTTGCTTGAGCATTTGCGAATGCTTCATAAACAACTAACGAAAACTAGTCTGTCGGAGAGTTACTTCCTGATGGAAGAATGGGAGTTGGTTATCGTTGGTGCCGGTGTTGCTGGTTTGGCTGCTGGCATTTACGGCGTGAGAAGCGGCTTGAAGACGGCGATCTTGGAGGAGAAGATTGCTGGAGGCACTGCTGCAGATGCACCAGTGATTGAGAATTATCCCGGTTTCCAGAGAATAGGCGGTTTTGAGCTGGCGCAGAAAATGGTTACGCATTCCAAAGGCGCAGGCGTCGAGATAAAGGAGTCTGAAAGCGTCGTAAGCTTAGACCTGAAGGGCGAGAGGAAGATCATTAGAACGAGTAAGGCAGCTTATGAGTCGAAAACTGTTATCATCGCTTCCGGCAGCCATTATCGTGAGATAGGTGTTCTAGGCGAAAAGGAGTTTCGAGGAAGAGGTGTCAGTTACTGCGGAATCTGCGACGGTCCACTGTTCAAGGGCAAGCATGTACTGGTTGTGGGTGGAGGGAATTCGGCTTTGATAACCGCGCTGTATCTTGCTGATCTTACCTCTGAAGTGACTATTGCCCATCGCAGAGAAACGTTCAGGGCTGAAGACGCGCTTGTAAGGGCAATCAGCACGAAGAAAAACGTTGAAGTCTTGCTGAATACCGAAGTCAAGGAGATCAAGGGAGAAAAGCTGGTCACCAGAGCAATGATCTTCAACAACAAAAGTGGAGAAACAAGCGAATTGCCTGTTGACGGCGTTTTTGTTCAGGTCGGCGAAGACCCCAATAGCCAGCTGGCCAAGGAAGCTGGCGTAGAAGTTGACGAGAATGGATATATCAAGGTTGATTTCTTGCAGCACACAAGCATTGCTGGTGTTTATGCTGCAGGTGATGTTACGAACCATCCGGTTAAGCAGGTTGGAACCGCTGTAGGACAGGGCATAACGGCGGCATTAGAAGCTTATGGCTTCATTCGGAGACCATATTACAAACAGTAAAAAACATGCCAAAAATAATATATCGCTCGAAACTCCCTTTCAGAACTTCCAAGCTGTACTCTTCACTGAAGAAAGCGAAGAGCTCAGCAACACTACCTTCAGAGGAAGCGTAGAATGAGCAAAGCATGTGTCACCGCCGTAAACATTAACCAAGACCTTTGTAGCAAGTGCAGCATTTGCCACTCCATTTGCCCCTATGAAGCTATAAAGCGGGATTTCGAGACGGGCAAGGTGGAGATAGATCTGCAGAAATGTCAGGTTTGCGGAATCTGTTATAGTGCATGCCCCGTTCTGGCCATAGAAATGGTTTACTATGACTGCGAGAGCTTGCTAAAATACGTTAGGAGCATGCGCGAGAAGTGCAAGAGCGACACGCTCGTTCTCATGTGCAGAGGCAATTCTCCTTCAACCTGCGAGGTTGAAGAGATCCTTAAAGACCAAGGCTTGAAAATAGACAAATACATTCCTTTGCGGTTGCCATGTTCCGGGCGCGTGCCCACGGAGTTCATCTTTCAAGTACTGAAGCTTGGAATCAAGAACGTTGTCTCTATCCAGTGTGAAGATGCTTTCTGCAGGTTCAAAGAAGGAACCAAGATAAACACGAGAAGAATGCTCCTCGGCAGAAACGTTCTTGAACAGTTCGGACTGAACAAAGACGCTTTGCGCGTTGTGAAGTATTCTCGGAAAGTGATCTACGACACTGACAAGTGTGTGGGCTGCGACAAATGTGTTTTTATTTGCCCCTACAAGGCTATAGAAGCCGAACCTTTTGCGACGCCGAAGATACTTTATGATAATTGCATGGGTTGCGGCGCATGCGCTTTGGTCTGTCCGCATTCGGCTATTCAGGTGAAGGGGTTTGAGTTTGAAGACGTTCTGAAACGCTACCTGAAGGCGGCTCGAAAGCTCAAGGCAGAAAGTAAGTCTCCTGTGATCCTGGTTTTCGTCTGCCAATGGTCCGAGTTCCAAGCGCTGGATGATCCGGAAAACCCGCTATTCAAGAAGGCTGTAGTGCTGGAAGTTCCGTGTTTCAAGGCACTTGATCCAGTTCACGTTGTCAACGCCTTGCAGAACGGTTTTGACGGAGTTGTGGCTGTCGTGTGTTCCAGCGAGGACTGCAAGCTTCAGCAGGGTGGAGAGACTGCTGAGAGAAACATGGCAGTGCTGAAGGATGCGCTAAAGAAGATGGGATTGCTTGAGCGGTTCGAGCTTTTCACAGCTTCGCCGCGGTGTGTTGGCGATTTCAACCGGAAACTGGAGGAATTTTCGAAGAAGATCGCTTTCTTGCCGCCAAAGTTGGCGACAGTGGAGGCCAAGTAGAATGTACGAGATCGTGTCCAAGAGGGAGTTGGCTCCAAGGATCAAGCTCTTTGAAGTTTATGCTTCGGAGATGGCTGAGAAAGCTCGACCTGGACAATTCATAATAATCATCATAAACGAGACAGGCGAACGAATACCACTAACGATCGCTGGCATTGACACGATCAAAGGCACGATTAAGTTCGCGTTCAACGAGGTAGGCAAGACAACTAAGCAGCTCGGATGTCTGAAAGAAGGCGACTGTATAGAGAACATCACTGGTCCGTTGGGTAACCCTTCAGAAATCAAGAGCTTCGGGAAAGTCTTGTGTGTGGCTGGTGGAGTGTTGATCGCACCGATGCTGTATGAAGCTCAAGCTTTGCGCGAAGCTGGAAACGCGTTAACCACGGTTGTAGGAGCAAGGATCAAGGATCTGCTCTTCTTCGAAAAGGAAATGGAAAACTTGAGCGACAAGTTTTATGTGGCGACGGATGACGGCTCTAAGGGCTTCAAGGGCCTTGACTTTCTTAAGGAGGTACTTGAGAAGGAGAAGTTTGACCGGTGTGTGGCTTGGGGTCCGGTTGTGATGATGAAAAACGTGTCACAGCTTACCAAACCATATGGCATTCCGACGATTGTGACGTTGACGCCTATTATGGTTGATGGAATGGGCATGTGCGGGGTATGTCGTGTCACAGTAAACGGAAGAATGAAGTTCGGGTGTGTAGATGGTCCGGAGTTTGACGGCCATGGTGTGGATTTTGACGAATTGGTGAATCGACAGAGGATGTTTCTGCCTGAGGAAAGGTTAGGATCGCTTCTGTGGGAGATGAAAGGAGGGTGCGCTTGTGGCGGAAAGTAAGCCAAAGCCCAAGATCAAGAAAGAAGCGGAGCCGATGCCCAAGCAGAAGCCTGAAGCCCGCAGGAAAAACTTTGACGAAGTCGCCTTAGGCTACACTGAAGAGCAAGCTCTGGCCGAGGCAAGTCGATGCTTGCAGTGTCCAAAACCGCAATGCGTGTCGGGTTGTCCTGTCGAAATCAGCATTCCTGAATTCGTCAAGCTACTTAAGGAAAAAAAGTATGAAGAGGCTATCAAGAAGATTAAAGAGAAGAACAGTCTTCCGGCTGTCTGTGGGCGTGTTTGTCCGCAAGAGGAACAATGCCAGAAGCTCTGCATCATGGGCAAGGTCGGAGAACCCGTAAGCATCGGCAGGTTAGAGCGGTTTCTGGCCGATTGGGAAAGAGAAAGAGGCGTTGGCGTGCCCGAAAAGGCTCAGCCTACGGGAAAGAAGGTTGCGGTGATCGGTGCTGGCCCGGCTGGGCTTACGGTTGCGGCTGACTTGGCGAAACTCGGGCATAATGTAGTAATTTTTGAGGCGTTACATCTTCCGGGCGGCGTGCTGGTCTACGGAATTCCAGAGTTTCGTTTGCCTAAAAAGATCGTTCGGGCTGAAGCTGACTATGTTCAAAAGCTGGGCGCTGACCTGAAGCTCGGTTATCTTGTGGGGCGGATATACACGATTCCGGAGTTGCTTAAGGAAAGAGGTTTTAACGCAGTTTTCATCGGTACGGGCGCGGGGTTGCCTGCATTTATGAAAGTTCCTGGCGAGAATCTTGGCGGGGTCTATTCGGCGAACGAGTTTCTGATCAGAGTCAACTTGATGAAAGCTTACGCCTTTCCATTCTATGATACACCAATACGAATTGGCAAGCATGTTGTCGTGATTGGCGGTGGTAACGTGGCCATGGACAGTGCTCGTTCAGCTTTGCGTTTGGGCGCTGAAGAAGTGTGCATTGTCTATCGCCGTTCACGTGAGGAGATGCCTGCTAGACAGGAAGAGATTGAGAATGCTGAGGAAGAGGGGATACTGTGCAAATTTCTGGCTAACCCGACCAAGTTTATTGGTGATGAAAAGGGTTGGGTGAAAGCGATGGAGTGCGTTTGCATGGAGCTTGGACCTCCGGATGAGACTGGAAGGCGAAGGCCTGTTCCAGTCAAGGGCTCAGAGTTCACTATGGACGTTGACACGGTTGTCGTGGCGGTTGGGCGGACGCCGAATCCGATTATTCAGAGCACGACTGAAGGTTTGGCGGTCACGAAGTGGGGTACGATTGTTGCTGATGAGAACGGCAAAACATGCATCGAAGGGGTCTACGCTGGTGGGGATATCGTGACTGGCGAGGCTACTGTCATCAGCGCTATGGGCGCCGGAAAGAAGGCGGCTAGAGCTATACACGAACACATTATGAACAAGAAATAGCCTGCCTTAGGTGCACAAGCGCTCATTTTCAGGGTCGTTTCAAGAGTTTGAAGTTCTGATTCGATATCACATTTCGAAAACCTTTCGGCTTTCATGATTCTTCAACCTGCCCCGTAGTCAAGCTGTATTTTCGGGTCGTAAAGCTTTAATCCGTGCCACCGAATCACCACTCTATCCGGGAAGGTACAGTCTTGGTTACTTTGAATCTTGACAGGATTTTCACTCCCAGAAGCATTGCTGTAGTCGGTGCTTCTGATGAGGAGGGTACTGTTGGTTTTGCGTTGATGCGTAACCTTATTGACATGAAGTTTGAGGGCAAAATTTACCCAGTCAACATCCGTAAACAGGAAATCCTCGGCTTCAAAGCCTACGCTTCGGTCGAGCATATTCCTGAACCTGTAGACCTGGCCGTGATCGCCACGCCAGCACGAACTGTATCAGACGTAGTGGAACAGTGCGGTAAGTCAGGCATCATGGGTCTAGTCATAATCTCAGCAGGCTTCAAAGAGATCGGAGCCGAAGGCAAGACACTCGAAGAGCGAATAATGGAAATCAAGAAAAAGTATGGGTTGCGCATCATAGGACCCAACTGCCTAGGCGTCTTACGCCCAAGCAATAATCTCAATGTCACGTTTCTGAACAAAATGCCGAAACCCGGCAACATCGCATTCATCTCTCAGTCCGGCGCGCTCGGCTCGGCCATATTGGACTGGGCAATGCACGAGAACATTGGCTTCAGCAACTTCGTCTCCATAGGTTCAATGATCGACGTCGACTTTGGAGACTTGATAGACTATTTCGGAACCGACCCCAAGACCAAAAGCATTCTTATGTACGTTGAAGGACTGAGCAACGCGCGTAAATTCATGAGCGCTGCCCGACACTTCGCACGAACCAAACCAATAATCGTAGTAAAAACAGGCAAATTCAGCGAATCCGCAAAAGCAGCAGCGAGCCACACCGGGTCGCTCACAGGCGAAGACCTGATTTATGACAAAGCCTTCAAGCGTGCAGGCATCGTCAGAGTCGAGGAAATAGCCGACCTATTCAATTGCGCCGAAGTTCTTGGAACGCAGCCATTGCCCAGAGGACCAAACATAGCAATTATCACTAATGCAGGTGGCCCCGGAGTAATGGCTACTGATGCCGTCATAGCAAAGGGTGGAAAAATGGCACAGCTAAGCCCAAAAACTATGGAAACCATGAACAGTGCCTTGCCTAGCTTTTGGAGTCATGGCAACCCGATCGATATCTTGGGAGACGCTAAGGCTGACAGGTACAAAGCTACCGTTGAAGCGTGTCTCAACGACGAGAACGTCGATGGAATTCTCATAATCTATACAGCGCAAGCTGTGGGTAACGCGGTTGAAATCGCAAACGCTATCACTGAGCTTGTCAAGAGCAAGGCTTACCAGAATAAAACCATTGTAACCAGTTTCATGGGTTACGGAGCCGTGGAAGAAGCAAACCGTGTCTTCAGCCAAAACAGCATACCAACCTACACTACCCCAGAGCAAGCCGTCAAAACCTACATGTACATGTACCAATATGAAAGAAACCTGGAGCTTCTCTATCAAACCCCTGAAGAACTGCCTGTAGACGTTTCCCCGCCCAAACGTCCCCTAATGGTGATAATGCGAAACACTGCCAACGAAGGCCGTGAAATCCTCAACGAAGCCGAAGCTAAAACCTTCCTTGAGTACTACAGCTTCCCAGTGGTTAAAACAAAGACCGCAAGAAGTGCGGACGAAGCTGCATCCGTAGCTCAACAACTAGGCTATCCTGTTGTGCTGAAGATTCTGTCGCCACAGATAGTTCACAAAACTGATGCAGGCGGCGTCGTTCTCGACATAAACAGCGAAAACGAACTCCGCGAAGCCTACAACCGCATAACGCAAAAAGCCAAGGAATACAACCCAGAAGCCAAAATCTTGGGCGTCACGGTTCAGCGGATGATTAAGGCAAGAGGGTATGAAGTAATAATCGGGTCGAAAAGCGACGCCCTGTTTGGTCCGGTGATTCTGTTTGGAATGGGCGGGATCGGTGTAGAACTCTTCAAAGATTTCTCGCTTGGACTGCCGCCGCTCAACCAGACGTTGGTCAGAAGGATAATGGAGGAAACCAGAGTTTACCAGCTTTTGAAGGGCTATAGGAACGTGCCTCCAGCCAACATCAAACTCCTCGAAGAAATCATGGTCCTCTTTTCACAGATGCTCGTAGACTTCCCACAGCTCAAAGAGGTTGAAATCAACCCACTGTTCATAAACGAAAAAGAAGCCTTCGCCTTCGACGCCCGCATCGTAATCGACCGAGCCAAAGTGTTCCAAAAGCTTGAGCCCCATGAACACCTTGTAATAACACCTTACCCGAAGAAGTATGAAACCGTGTGGAAGATGCGAGACGGCAGAACCGTGTTCTTAAGACCAATCAAGCCTGAAGACGAGCCCTTGTGGCTGGAGATGTTCCAGAACTTCAGCGAAGAATCCATCCGCTACAGATTCTTCCAAATCATCAAAGACACACCGCACGAAACACGCATCCGCTACA
>JBGOYR010000012.1:0-13842 GCA_041479765.1 Bathyarchaeia archaeon
ATCACCTGATGCGATTGTGTGAAGCCCAAATGCTCACAGATCACCGGAAAGCCATAATCATGTAAGGCTCTTGCCAAGGCTTTAGAATTAAGGATTACTTGTGTCGCGTAAGCTTTGCCGAACTCCTTGATTTCAGCAAGGGCTAAAGCCATTGCTGCTATACGGTTCCAATGAGCATTGTCGACGAAGGCAGGATAAATCTTCTCCTTCAACAATTCGCCATGTTCCTTGTTTGCTAAGATTATGCCGCCTTGGGGACCGAAGAAACTTTTATGCGTCGAACCGAAAAGAATGCTTGCACCTTCTCTCAAAGGATCCTGAAACTGCCCTCCACCAATCAAGCCCATGACGTGGGAGCCATCAAATCCAATAGTGGCGTCATTTTCATTAGCCACTTCGGCCAGTTCCTTGACTGGATGCGGAAAAATGATCAAGCTGCCTCCAAAAACTACAATTTTGGGCTTGACGCGCTTTATGGTTTTCTTGGATTCTTCAACCTTTATGTTCCAGCCTTCTTTTGAAAAAGGAAAGGCTACTGTTTTCAGGTGAAGAAGACCAGCTAGGCCTTCATTCCACATCCCTGGATATCCGCCACTATCCGGAGAAGCGCACAGAAGCGTGTCGCCTGGCTTCGTAAGGTTAGCCAAGACGATGAGATCAGCAATGTGCCCGGAAAGAGGCCGCAAATCTGCAGTATCAGCTTTGAACACTTTTCTGGCCAGTTCTTCACCGTGTTGTTCGATTTCATCAGTGAAACGTGTGCCCATGTAGAAGCGGTCTCTTGAAGTGTACCGGTGTGCGAGCTCGGAAGAAAGGAGGCTTCGAACAGCCGGGCTCATGACGTTTTCCGAGGGGATGAGGTTTAAACATTGTTTCCCACGCCACTCCTCATGGCTCTTGACTAAGTCCAAAATCTCGTCGATCATATCCAGCCCTGTCCAGTCAGACAATGTTACTTCCTAATTTAAGGGTTCTTTGCCAGAACCTTTCAACCACACATTTTCGCTAGTCAATTCCCTCAAACTTCGATGCGGGAGCACCGCAGACAGGGCATCGTTCAGGCGGTTCCCGTTCGCTGACGTAACCACAGACTGAACATACGTAGTATTCAGTGGACCGTTGCGCAATCAAGTGGTCAAGCGCCTTCTTGTAGAGACCAGCATGGAAACCTTCGACATCACGGACTTGGGAGAAAACTGTGGAAGCGCCTTCTTCGCCATCTTCTTCGGCCTCCCGCAGCATCTTCAGATAGTGGGTGCCATTGACCGCGTTCTCTGACTGGAACGCTCTTTCAAGGTTGGACTGCGTGTCGGCAACAGACTCAAGCATGGCGAAATGCCGTCGCGAATGAACACCTTCTGCAGCGGCGACAGCTCTGAAAAGGTGAGCAACCTGTGGTAGTTCCTCCTCTTCCGCTTTCTTGGCAAACATTAATAGCCGCTGATGAGCCTTGGCTTCTTCAACAAATGCAGTATGAACATTCCCGGCAGTTCTTTCTTTCATACGCATCACACGAACTACTCTTTCCTGCTGAGACAGGCTGTATGAATAGCCATTGCGCTCATAAATAAGTAGCGAACAAGATTAGCATATGATCTCCACAGCCCAAAACACATTTGCGGCGTGAATTGCGCAGGGATTTCAAGGAACCACAGTGTAAGGTGGAGATGGGAAATAAAAGGTAAAGTTTAAAATGCTCTCTCTAGTAGTAGATGTTCACATCGTATTGAAACTCTGAACTCGGCAATTGGAGAGGAAATCCAGATTGAGTAAATACAAGTTCATGACCGTTTTCATGATCACACTAGCCTTAACATTCACTCCCACGTTGTTTCTTCCTGATCTGAAAGCGATAGACGTGAAAATGATCACTATATTCCCTTCAGACCACACCGTCCATGTCGGCGAAAGAGTCCGCATCATCGGAACAATAAACACCACAAACGGAGTGTATCGAATCTGGCTCCAAGGCAACCTAGGCAATCTTACGATCAACCGCATGGTCAATGAAACCACCGCCGTTGGAAACAACATGAACGTCACGTTTGTTGTTCCTCCTCTACCCAGATTCAACTACACCACAGTAATACAGGACGTTGGAGCAAACCTCAACGCAACCACATGGGTCTTGATAGACTATGCCTATTACGTTGAGGCAAAGGTGCCTACACCACCTAGACAAATCCAAGAGGGTGATACGGTTGACATTTGGGTGAACGTGACAGCTGGGGATCCAAACAAAATGTATTGGACGAACGTTACAGTAAAGACTCCGAAGAACCAGACTTACTCGACTCTGGCAAAGCTCACAAACGCAACAGACAATGGCATGGGTTACAACATTACTTCAATAAAATACCCCACCAGCTTTCTGGGGCTAGCGCACACAAACTACACTGGCACTTATGCAGTTTCTTTCAGCTTTTACAACGAGACATCCAACAAAACATCGACAGCAGTTCTGGCCACAGATGCATTCGATGTAGGGTTGACAAACTTCACGGAATACCACCGATTCCAGAATGTCGGAATAAAGGCAGAAGGTTACAAACAAAGCGAAAACGTTACTGTGAAGATACTTTTCGGAGCAGATTCCATGCGAAAAGAAAATGTGACTGCCGATCTTGGCGGAGTAGTGACTGCGAACTGGTCTGTCCCTTCAAATGCTTCAATAGGAACTTACACAGTTAACATCAATTCCACCTCATCATCTCCAACGAAAAAGATCCCCTTGGACACGCAGAATTTCCGAGTGCCTGGTTTTGACGTGAACATCACTGTGAGAAATCTTGCCGAGGAACCTGTGCCGAACTTGGCTGTTGAAGTCAGGGAGAGCGACAAATCGATAAGGAACACCACAAGCAGTTCGAGCGGTCTTGTGCCTTTGAAACTTGAAATAGGCAACTATACATTCAAGGCGTCTTTCAGAAACAAGAAAGTCGGCCAACGCGACGTAACGATCACCAACAAGACATCAGAATATCTTACCTGCAACCTAACCAACTTGAAGGTCCAAGTTGTGGCCGTCGCTGGTGGAATTGAGATAGGCGTTCCTGAGGTCAAGATATATCTGACACCAGAGAATCAAACATTAACAACGGACATCAACGGGACAGCAACGGTTCATTCCCTGCTGCCGAACGCTACAAGACCCTATGTTTTGAACGCTTCACGGTACAACATGCCCTTCAGAAATGTGACCACGATCCCAACGTTGCTTGTCAATGGAACCGCTACGGCTTGGTTCAACAAAACCATAATTTGCCCGACTCTTACTTTGCGAGTGAATACAATCAACGCAAACAAACAGCCGATTGTTCAGGCTAAGGTTAAGGTTCGAGAACTGATTGGGGGTCTCTTCAACGAGAGTTGGACTGATTCTACTGGGAATGCCGTCTTTGGCTTCATTTTCGGAAAGTATATCATAGGGGTCTACGATGCGGACGGCATAAAACTGAACGAGACATCAGTGGATCTATTCCAAAACCAAAACGTGTCAATTCCTTGCGTTCTTTCCGGATTAGCCGTATCTGTCAAAATCGTTGACTATTTCGGGCAGCCAATGCCAAATGCTAATGTAACATTGCAGCGAGAAGGCATAGTCAGCCGTTCAGCCGTGACGCAATCTGATGGTACGGTAACGTTCAGCACTATTACAGGCGGCAACCTGCAGGTAACTATTTACTTGCTTGATCAGACACAGCCATGCGTAGAAAGAGGGTTCTTTGTCGACAGATCAACCACTGTCAGCATCAAGATAGAGAAGTATGTGTTGTTGGCTGGGATGCTGGTTGAGACAAGTCAGCTAGCTACGGTGTTGATAATTGTGCTAACGTTGCTTCTTGTTCTTGCCTTAGAAATCTATAGAAGAAGACGCGCTAAACCGAAGGAAGCCGAAAACTAGACTTGGAATAAAGAGTCTAATGGATAAAAGCTTATATCAGCTTTCACGAAAGCTATTTCTTAGAGAACTAATGTAACTGAAGTAAGTTTTGTGAACAGAAGAGTCCAAGGATGTGAAATGTTTTGGCTGAAGTGAAAACTTGTTCTCCTACATGTCAATCCTTCAAATGCGCCAAAAACGCCACCATTTACCGCCGAGACGGAACATGGTGCCGATGGACCGAAGAGATGTGCAGCGTGTCAGACTGCACCTATGCCATGTGCGTGAAAAGACGCTTGCTCCCGCGAGGAATCTGTGGGGAAACGATAAAGAGAAAAACTGTTGAGAAACCGCTTGAAGAAGTCCTCGACACACCCGTAAAACTTCATGGAAAAGCGTTGCGAAAACTGGGTGAGAAAGAAATCTTCTAACAAAACCATTGATTATTCTACAAGACAATACGAACTGGCTTCGCACAAATCAAGCAGATAACCCTTTTTCTTTTCTCTTCTATTTTGCAGGTATACGTTTAACAACTGGCGGCTTCACTTTCTTCAGAATCCTGTAGCCGCAAATAATGCATTTGATCTCCCCACCGCGGAGATCCAGTTCCTCAGCAGGAACTTTCGCCCCGCATCTCACACATTCGTAAACTATCCCGGATGACGCTTTCTCCACAGCATTTTCCTCTTCCTACAAAAGAAAGCCATTCTCCTTTTAAACATTTCCAGACGTAGTTGTATAAAGAAAACGGATGAATAGGCTTGAAGAAACGGTTGCGGGAACTCCTTTCAGAAATTCTGCCTCCTGAAGATCTAGTATACGTGTATGGTTCATACGACATTATTGGAGACATAGCGATAATTCGCTTACCCGAAGAAGCCAGAAGACACTGTGCCGCCATCGCAGAAGCTGTCATGAATATTCACAAGAACGTCAAGACGGTGCTGGCGCAGGCAGGTGCGGTTCAAGGGGATTTTCGGCTAAGAACGCTGACGCATGTTGCTGGCGAAGACCGGACAAATACTGTTCACAGGGAATCTGGTTGCGCGTTCTCTGTTGACATCGAGAAGTGCTATTTCTCTCCTCGACTTCACAATGAAAGAATGCGGATCGCGAAGCAAGTGAGAGGCGAAGAAGTGGTCGTTAACATGTTCGCCGGCGTAGGTTGTTTCTCCATTCTGATCGCCAAACACTCAGACGTTGCGAAGGTGTATTCAATGGACATCAATCCAGTGGCATTTCAATACATGAGCGAAAATATCAGAGTGAATGGAGCGTACGGAAGAGTGATCCCGATCCTTCTAGATGCAAAGGAAGTCATTGAGAAGAAACTGCACCACATGGCAGACCGGGTTCTAATGCCTTTGCCTGAAAAAGCCTTGGAATACTTGCCCTATGCATTGCTAGCCTTGAAAAAGCATGGAGGAATGATACACTATTATGATTTCGAGCATGCGATGAAAAACGAGAATCCTGTCCAGGAAGTCACTCGCAAGGTAGTTGCGAAGCTTGAGAGTTTCGACATTGGTTTTGAAATCGTTCTAGGTCGTATTGTTAGGTCGACAGGTCCGAACTGGTATCAAGTAGCCTTGGATATTATGCTAGGTCCGCAGTAGTCAAGTGCTCGAGAGAGAGACAGCCAAAGCCAGATGTGACATTGCTCAGGGTCTTCACAGTCACTTGCCAGCCATGGATCTGAAGAGAGAACGCGCATAAAGAGGATTCGACAATGAAAAGCGATTGGGATCCTATTTGTGAAAACGTTTTATACTCCAAGTTTCAAAGACAAGAACACATCTTGGGGGAATAAGAAATAAAGAAGAAGCTGATGGAAATACTCGCCTGCCCGATTGACAAGCACCACCCGCTTGAACTGCACATTTTCGAGGAAAAAGATGAGATAGTCGAAGGCTTAATCGTTTGTCCGAAATGCCTGCGGTGGTATCCAATTCGCGATGAGATTCCGGAAATGCTGCCTGACGAGCTGCGGAAAGAAGACGAGGATTTGCCTTTCTTGAAGAAGTGGAAAGGAAAGGTGCCAGAAAAGATCGTGTCAGAAGGGAAACCGTTCAATCTGAAAAGCAAGAAATAAAGAGTTTCTTTCACTTCAGTTTTATTGCCTTTGCAGTTGCTGATGACTTCAATGCAGCTTCTGCGATCGTGAGTGCCTTTAGGCCGTCAATTCCGGTTATTAACGGCTTTTCTTTCTTTGAAACGCATCTTGCGAAGTGCTGAAGCTCAAGCTTCAGTGGCTCTTGCATTGGGTATCTAGGTTGCACGGACTCTTTTGCACTTTCAATCGTCAATTCCTGTGTGATATAATCAAGCTTCATTATGGCCGTGCTTCCGGTGGCTACTAGTGTCCGCGTTTTGTATGGCGTCAGCCAGTTCGATTCGATGAACGCGTTTTTTCCACCTTCGAAGGTGAGCATTATCTGGGCGTAATCCTCAAACTTTCTATGCATCATGCTTCCTGTCTTTGCGTAGACGGCAATAGGCTCCTCATTGAAGAGGTATCCCATTATGTCAATATCGTGGATTGCCGTATCCTTGACTACACCTACGTCGCCTATTCTTTCAGGCCACTGGGAAACTCGTTTCGCGGTAGCACACACGAGTTCGCCGATGGTTTTGTCCTTCACGGCCTTCTTCACGTGCTGGATTCCTGGAATGAATCGCATTAGAAAGCCTACAGTGAGGTGTAAACCTTCTTTTTCAGCCGTTTCAAGAAGCGTTCTTGCTTGTTTAACGTTCGCCGCCATGGGTTTTTCAACAAGCACATGTTTTCCGGCTTTCAAGGCTTTCAGGGCTACTTTTGCAAGGCTCGTTGACCATGTGCATATGCTTACGGCTTCAATGTCTTTGTTTCTCAGCATTATGCCAGTGTTCGAATAAGCTCTGACACCGAACTGTTGCGCCGTGGATTTGGCTCTTTCAGCACTCATGTCAGAGACTGCCAGAAGCTCTGTCTCCTCCAGATCTTTGAATATTCTGGCATGGTTTCTTCCCCAGAAGCCCGTTCCCACAACTGCTACGCCTAGCTTCTTCATTTTTCCATTACTCCTCTTCCCAGTCCACGATATGCAAAACCTTCCTTTTCAATTTTGTCCGGTTCCAAGATTCTTTCAATGTCAACGATTGCTGCGGGCATCTTCATCAAAGCTTTGAGCTTCTTCAAGTTCATGCGTTCGAATTGGTCGTGTCCAGTTAGTATCAGTATGCAGTCTGCCCCTTCTAGAGCCTCTGTGAGGTTCTTCTTGAAGCCTTTTTGTATGTCGGGTAGTTCATCGCCTGAGAAGTAGGGGTCGTAGAGGCTGATCTTGGCGCCTTTGGATTCCAACATCCTGACGAGTTCGTTTATCATTTCTTTCGCAGAGTCTCTTATGTTTGGCGTCTGTGAAACTCCAAGCAAGGTAACCCTAGCTCTTCTAAGCGTCTTCCCGCATTTTCTTAGCGCTTCCTTAACCAGATTGACCGTATGGCCAACGATTTCTTCATTCAGTTGCAACGCGATTGCCGGAAAGCGAAGCTTTGCATTCAGGTTTTCAGCATCCTCGAGCAAAAGATGTGAAGCTTTCTGTCCCTCTTCATTTGAGAATTTTGCCAATGAAATCTTGTTTGATTCGGCAGAATTCATGAGTTTGATGACCTCGGAATGGTCTATTCCTGCTCTTTCGCAGAAAAAGGCAAACTCGTTTAAAAGAGCATTGTTGACGTTTTGCTGAATATCACCGAGAAGAATAGCCGCCTCAGCAGTCTTTAGACTCTCTGCTCTTCTGACGCGATTCCTGACTACAGTCTCCAGAAGAGTTGAAGCTGCATTTAGGCTGTCTTTGTCGGCGGCCGCAACAACACGTTCCTGCTTCGCTAGTGCTCCCAATGTCTGTTCATACGAAAAACTCAGTGGACTATAAGCTAGACCAATGTCTGTTCCAACCTTAAATCCTGAAGTGTTTTCGAGCAATTCCTTGATTAGGCTTTCAGTGATATTCATTCCAGTGACTTCGGTGATGATGACAAGGGAACCTCGGTGGAGACTTTGGCCTACTTTCTTGCAGGCGCTTTCGATGGCCGAATAGTCGGGTTTTCTCTTGTCATCAATCTTAACCGGCGTCGTTACGATGATGATGTCGCTTCGAGAGATGGCAGTTTTCAGGTCGCTTGTGGCAGCCACCTGTCCAGTTTTCACATGGTTTCTCAGTTTGGTCTCTGTTTCAGCTTCTAGGAATGGTATTCTCCCTCTTGTAACACGGTTTACTGTGGTTTGGTCTGGGTCTGTGCATGTTACTTTGTACCCTGCTTCTGCAAAGAGGTAGGCGTGGAAAACACCGCCCTTCCCGCATCCTATAATGCTGACTGCATATTTTCCGCGTTTTTCAGCGGTGTCTATCTCTTCCGGTTTGAGTTGTAACATTGATAAAGACACATGTCCACCTTCCACCGTTTTCGTTTGAAGAAATTGCCTAACTCTTTAAGTTATCAAGCATTCTCTCAAGTTTCGAACTGTACTGTTTCACCAGGTTCGACGCTTTTTGGGCGGTTTTGGCTTCCGCGTACAGCCTGTAGATTGGTTCTGTTCCGCTCGGTCGTATGAGAATTGCGCTTTTGTCTTTGAACCATATTTTGACGCCGTCAATGGTGCTCACGTTCAGACTTTTTGTTTGTTTTGTCAACTGCTCCAGAACCTTTTCCTTGCACTCCTCTGAGCATTCCACCTTGTCCTTCTCGATGTAGTACTTCGGCAAGGCAGCAACGAGCTTGGAAAGCTTTTGGTCAGTCTCAGCCATAATTTGCAGAATCAAGGCTGCCGCCATTGCGCCATCTCTCACCGCTAGATGTGGGCCGTAGAAGATACCACCGTTCTCTTCTCCGCCGAGCTTTGCTTTTAGCTTCTTCATGGTCTGAGAAACAGTAACGCTTCCAACCTTTGTCCAAATAAGCTCACCACCATAAGCTTCAGCGATGTCCTTGATTAGGGTCGAAGAGCTTACCGGCGTGACGATCTTTTCGCCTTTGTTTTTCTGCAAAAAGCTTTTTTCGACTAGTGCGAAGGTTTTGTCTCCCCAGTAGATTTCTCCTTTTTCGTCGACAAAGACTGAGCGGTCAGCGTCGCCGTCGTAGGCCACGCCTATATCTGCATCTACTGCTTTCACGACAAGGGCCAATTCCTTGAGGTTTTCCGGTCTAGGTTCAGGGAGTCTTCCGGGGAATGTTCCGTCAATGTTCGCGTTTATGGTGGTGACTTTGCATCCGAGTTCGCGGAGCAGACGTGGTGCGGTTAGACTGCCTACGCTGTTTGCTCCGTCAACGACTACGTGGTAGTGTTTTTTCGCTATCAGGGCAACGTCTACGTGGTGCTTTATTGCCCCTATGTAATCGTCAATTACTCCGTGAAGCTCTCGTGTCGTTCCGATCTTGTCCCATTCCGAGTAACATGCCTTTTCATCGAAAAATATGCTTTCGATCTTGATTTCTTGTTCGTGTGAGATTTCTATGCCGTCGTTCCACACAACTTTTATGCCGTTGTATTCTGGCGGGTTGTGTGAGGCTGTGATTATTACCGCCCCATCCGCCTTATGGTTCCTGACGGCGTACTGTAATGCTGGTGTAGGCGCCAATCCGACAAGAAGCACATCGCATCCTGTAGCGTTCAGGCCAGAGATGACAGCTCTTGCAAGCATGGGACCGCTTGTTCTAGCATCGTAGCCAACCACCAAAGTCCCACGTTCAAAGAAGGTTCCGATTGCACATCCTATCTTAATCGCCATTTCTGTGGTCAGTTCTTTGTTAACGACTCCGCGGATACCATTCGTTCCGAACAGCCGTCTTGAGTTTATCATGATACATTCACCCTTTTCTCAGACAATGTTTTTGGAGGTTAATACGCTTTCAGAAATCTCCTTGGCTGGGCAGACCTTGACTCGTTCCGCAAGGGAGGCATTGTCTCTTATTCTGACGTGATCGCCTAGTATGCATCCCTTGCCGATTCTGACGTTTTTGCCAATGAATACTCCTTCGCCTATTATGGCACTCTTTATTGTTGCCGAATCGGATATTTCCGTTTCGCGAAGGACTATTGAATCCTGAATCCTGACGTTCTTCCCGACACTCACATTTCGACCCAAAACTGCATAAGGTCCTATCACAGACTTCTCGCCCACTGAGACCTTCTTGTCGAAAGCCACGGGGTTCCTGATTCCAGTTCCTCTTCGAGCTTGCGTTTCCAGTTGACAGCTAATGGAGTCTAGCAGCATTCTATTTGTTTTCAAGTAGTCTTCTGGTTTGCCTATGTCCATCCATATGTCATCGTAAACGTAGCCGCACAGCCTTCCTTCACTAGCGAGCTTGGTGAAGATTTCGCGTTCTATGGAAACTTGGCGTCCTTTTGGGATGTGGTCAAAGATTTTCGGACTTAGGACATAGACGCCTGCATTTATCAGGTTGGTTGGTGCGGTTCCTTTTCGTGGTTTCTCGATGAACTTTGTTATCCATTTGTCTTTTGTTAGTTCTGCCACTCCGTATCTGCTTGGGTCTTTGACCTCGTGAAGCGCTATCGTTGCCACGGCATCTTTCTTTTCATGCATTTTCAGAATCTCTCTGTAGTTCACATCCGCAAAGATGTCCCCGTTCAAAACTAGGAAAGGAGCATCATGTCCGATAAGCTTTTCAGCTTTCCTTATTGGACCTCCAGATCCCAACGGTTTTCTTAGAGGGTCGCGCGAGTAGGCAACGTGTACTCCATGCCTTGGGATTCGGTGCTGTTTTATTGCGACTTCGACTTGGTAGTTGACTGCCATTATGACTTGCGTGATGTTGTTTTTTGCGAGTCTTTCGAAGGTCCATTGCAACAGAGGTTTGTTGATTATCGGGAACAGGATTTTTGGTCTCGTGCAGCTTAATGGTCTTAGCCTTGTGCCGAAGCCTCCTGCAAGAATGACTGCCTTCAGATTCTCTCCCATCGCAGACCGCAAGCTTATAATCAATTAGTTTGCCATAAAACGGTTTCTGGAAAAAGAGAGTGATCGTTCTTTGAAGGTTTTGCTTCACGAAATGAGCTGGATAGAAGCCAAAGAATACTTCCTGAAGAATGATATTGCGATTCTCCCAGTGGGTTCAAATGAACAACATGGACCACATAACCCGCTAGGAACGGACCATTTGATTGCCAAGGCCATAGCTAAAGAAACAGCCAAACGCACAGGAGTCGTGTGCCTGCAAGCAGTTCCCTTCGGCGTGAGTTCTCACCACAAGCAACTCTGGGGAACCATCTACGTCTCACCTAGGGCATTCAAGAAGTACGTGAAGGAAACATGCCTAGCACTCAAGTATTATGGTGTTAGAAAAATCGTGATAGTCAATGGGCATGGAGGCAATCTGGCTTCTCTTTCCGAACTGGCAAGGGAGATGCGAGAAGAAGGAGTTTTCGTGTCTGTCTTTCAATGGTGGCCTGCCGCAGCGAAGCTTTTGCCTGATCTTTTTGACCTAGAAGAACGGAAGCACGCTTCTGCAGAGGAGACCTCAGTCAACTTGGCTTTACATCCTGACATTGTGGACATGTCCAAGGCTGCAGATGAGAAATCGCGCGAGCACTCAATGCAAGCGGGAGGTGTAACGCTTCCTTTGGACACGGTTGATTTCTCGAGAACTGGCGTTTGGGGCAAGTCGACAACGGCTTCAGCGGAAAAAGGCAGGAAAGACCTAGAAGTGGTCATCACTGAGCTTGTTAGACACACTAAACTGCTGAAGAAGGCGAAGATTGAGGATTTGGTGGAAAAGCCAAAGGTTTAGAGCCTGAAACTCGGATATTCAGGTTTGTTCTTTGATCTCTAAGTGTAGAGGTATCTTTGCACTTCCCACGCTGTTACCTCGTTTCCATTCTTCGGCATGTGCTTCTCGTATTCTCTCCATTCTTGGAGCTTGAGTTCCATGTATTTTCCAGCGTTCTCCTTACCCATAGCCTCCATGCAAATGCCATCTGTCTTCCATTCCTCAAGGGCCTCTTTCAGTGATGCAGGCAAGGTTTTGACATCGAGTTCTTTGCGTTCAGCTTCGCTAAGGCAGTAAAGGTTGAGGTCTGTAGGCTCGCCAGGGTCGATTTTCTTTCTGATGCCATCGATTCCGGCCTCAAATGCGACAGTGTACACGAGATAGGGATTGCACAGTGGATCTGGGCATCTGAACTCTATTCTTGCCTCTTTCTCGTTTTCTACGGAAAACGCTGGGACTCTAACCAAGGAAGAGCGGTTCTTCTTGCTCCAAGCTACGTATACAGGGGCTTCGAAGCCGGGGACAAGCCGTTTGTAACTGTTAATTGTTGGCGCGACTATTGCACATAGAGCCTTGGCGTGTTCTAGCAGTCCGCCTATGAAGTATCGGCATGTCTGTGAAATGTAGGCATAGTCTTCTGGGTCGTAGAATGGGTTTCTGCCTGTTCTTGGGTTGAAGAGTCCGAGGTGTATGTGCATCCCGCTGCCCGGTTTGCCATGCCACGGCTTAGGCATAAACGTTGCAATCCATCCATACTTTTTGTCGGCTACGGCTTTTGCTGCGAACTTGTACCTGATAATGTTGTCTGCGGTGGTGAGAGGGTCTGAGTATTTGAAGGTGATTTCGTTCTGGGCTGAGCCTACTTCGTGGTGTTGTCGTTCAACCGTGATTCCCATCGTGGAGAGCGCATTAGTCAAATCCATCCGATAGGGTTCCGTGATGTCTCTGCCTGGCGTGTTGTCGAAATATCTGCGTGTGTCCGCAAGATGCCCTTCAACGGGGAGGATTTGGTCGCCTTCGCTTTTCCGCACAAGGTAGAATTCCAGCTCAGCTGCAGCAGTTGGCTCATAGCCTTCTTCCGATGCCTTTTCCATCGTCTTTCTGCATATGTGCCTAGGGTCGTTTTCGAATTGTTTGCCGTCTGGTTTGAGGATGCTGCATATGAAACTTGCGACACTTTTGTCGTAGAAGTAGTGAGGGCATACGATGAACGTGTCAGGGTCGGGCTTCATGATCATGTCGCTTTCTTCTATTCCTACACCAGACAACACGGATGAACCGTCAAAAGTCACACCGTTTCTTAGAGCGTTTTTGGCTTCTTCAGAGGGTATGGTTCTTCCTTTCAGCATTCCAACGAGATCTGCGAATTGCAGAAGAACATAGTCAGCGTTCTTGGTTAGCTTAGCGCATGTTTCAAAGTTCTGGATGGCCCGCAATCTGTCATGTATCACGATTCCGCCTTCTCAGATGTGCAAACGTATAGCAACTCGAGTAGGTGGTGTGCATATAAAAGCATTGTTCCCAAGAGAAAAGGCAAACGTTAAATAGATAACCAGGTGACTGGACATGTATTCAATATAAGTGGTGGCGAACGCAGTTGGATGAAACAGATGTCAAAATCCTGAAAGCATTGACTGTCGATGCTCGACTCTCATCAAGGCAGATAGCAAGACAATGCGACATTTCCATAGGCACGGTCCTCTCCCGAATTAAGAAGATGGAAAATGAAGGCATAATCAAGGCCTACTCGGCACTGCTCGATCATGAAAAGCTCGGCTACGAACTGACAGTAGTGAGCGAGATAACCGTCTCCAAAGGGAGACTTCTGGAGATGGAGAGCGAGATCGCCCGTTTCCCAAACGTCTGCAGCGTATACGACGTGACAGGAGAGCTAGACGCAATAATAGTGGCGAAATTCAAGAACCGCGAAGAACTCAGCAAATTCACGAAACGCCTTCTAGCATTGCCCTACGTGGAACGCACCAACACGCACGTTGTGCTAACGACGATTAAGGAAGACTTCAGAATAGCATAAACCGCGAAAACACGTTGCTCGTCCCCACTTTTTCTATCAAGCGCGTCTAGGTAAGCTTTAATTTGGACCGTAAAATAGAAAGTAAGCGAGACAATCTTTGGCGGGGGTTGCCAAGCTAGGTTAAAGGCGTAGCCCTGAGGCGGCTATCCTGTAG
>JBGOYR010000013.1:0-12694 GCA_041479765.1 Bathyarchaeia archaeon
ACCACATAACACTGCAAGAAAGCGTCACCACACTCCAAAAAGGCAAGAACACCATCGAAGCCCTGGCGCAGTTACTCACGATCGCCAAAGACAGAATCAAGCTTTCTTAAGTGCCCTTTCAAACGCTTTGCCGAATTCTTTGTTCATTTCGCGCGCTTTTCCCACAGCTCTCTTTAACACCGTTTCAGGTTTTTCATCGCCCTTTGTACGCACATAGATAACAGGGTTTGACGCTAAGGGATGCGGCACATCATACCCAGCCAGATCAGTGGCTTCATCTTCTACGAGTCGTCTCTGGAGCAGGTTGCAGAGAGTGTGCCCGGCACCCTCAACCTCTATTTTGAGTTCGTTCGCGTTCTTCTTCAGGATTTTCGCTTTCAACCTTAAGATCCTCCCATTCGGACTAAACTGGGCCTTTTCCATAATCAATTGCGATCTTGCGGTTTTCGATTCTTCCACACCGTGGACACTCCATGCCTTGCCGTTTCTGCTCCAAACCATGACCACAATTCGAACAGAAAGCGTAAAGCACACCAAGCTCGCTCTCTTGAGTCCCCAGATGGTAAGTCCTATTTTTCTCACTAATGACCTTGGCTCTAATAATGTCTCCCGGCTTGCAGACATCAAACATTGAATCGACGAACCTCATTTGCACATCGGAGACATGCAGAACGCCATTAAAAAAACCCGATATCTGCTTCTTCTCTACCTGCGTTATCCGCACACCAGCATTCTGCGTTTGAACGTTTGAGACTTGCCCCATAACCACGCTTCCAACTTTCGGAACCTTCGTTCCACGACCCAATGGAAAAACTGAAACCTTCTTATGCATTAGATCAATCAGAGCGTGCCCAACAACCTGGGCATAGATGACTCCGTCCTTAACATATGTCCCGGCGTCCGGTATGAACTCCTCGATCACGCCAAGACGTTCGCCTGGTGTCACGAGTTGCCCTGATTTTTGCTCAGCTGGGTTTGAATTCATTAGACTCACTTTTTACTATGCAAGTCCATGCAGCTAAACGCTTACGCTTCATGAAGCACAGTCGTTCACTAAATGGACATATCTGTACTTTCCAGCCTATCAATAAACCTTTTGATTCGAAACGCCAACATCACCTGAGTCAACTGAGCAACAGCTACCTCATTCTGCCCTCTATGACGTACAGATCGACTGCAAACTCGTGTTTTCTTTCTGTGTGAAAGTTGAACATATACGGAATTGCCATAATCATAGAATAGACTGCTTTGATTTTCCCACCTTGCCCTTCAATGTAACCTTTCAGGAAAGGCGAAGGAGAAACAGGCATGACGCCAGCCTTGTTTGCCTTTAGTCTTGCGATAAATGGCTTATCATCATGTGAGCTCTTATGAAGTGAATAGATCGCCTTGCTCACCTCCAAGGCTTTGCTCAGAAACTTGCGGTCTGCATTCCTTCTTTGAACACCAAAAGGCGGGTTCTGCAGAACAGTATCGAATCTCCCCCCGACGGCGTCTATGTCTGCAGTAATCCACTGAACCTTTTCCTTAAGGCCCATTTTCAACGAATTCTCCACCGCAACTCCCACGGAAACCCTGTCCAAATCCACACCCACGACTTCTTTGGCTCCAAGAAAAGCGGCACCCAAGGCCAGTCTTCCAGTGCCACAGCCTAGATCGAGAACAGATCTGTCCACAATATCGTGATTCATGTAAGCTGCCACGTAAAGAATCGTGGCCGCCATGTCGGGAGGCGTTACATACTGCTCAAGGCTTGGATTTGGGGATGGATGTGGCTTGACTTGCGAGAGCAAACGCTCCAAGTCTAACTTTCTAACAAGCCTCTTCTGCATAGCTCTTCCCAAGACAATGCGCCAATAACCACTAGAGCTTCATTAACGGTCAGTACAGGCTTCTTGAACCTTGAAGCATCGTCAAACGATATTCTCGGACATGCAGTATTTACGTAAGCGTCGATCGTCGGAAACTCCATCAACGCCTCAGGCGTGACTTCCTCGGCTGCAATAAGAAAAGCTGTTTTTCCCTTGTCTTCAAGTTTCTTTTTTACTTCCAAAGCCTCTTCCAGCCTCTTCTGTCCTGGTTTTAGCCCGACCAAAACCGCGAGCGTAGTTGCTTTCCTAGCTTCCTCTATAATTGCCCACCGTTGCTTAACGATCTTCTCAGCCTCTTTGTCAATAGAGAGCGCTGTCCCGGCGTAAGGATCGGCAACTATCGTTGGCTTGGAAGTTGACAGTGCCACTCCTAGCGCATGAAATTGTCCGCCGCCGATGAAAAGGAAGGCTTCAACGTCCTTCGCTATCGACCGGGCATTGCTGTAGTTGCAGCCAATCACCTGCCCTGGATAGTTCAAATGACCAGCGTCGCCTATTATTACTGTCTTCCCCGCGCGGGTCAGCAATTCTCTTACAACGTCAAGTGTCTGCACATGCTGAACGGTAGTTGCCAAGCCTATCCTTTGCCACTTCTGCAGTAGCGGCAACGCTTTCTGGGCAACATCATTAACGTTCACAGTTGCGCGGGCCTCAACATAAACAGTGGGAACTCGTTCATACTTCACCATCTTTGAATGCCCGTAATGTATTGTCATGTCCACGCCCAGATTCTCTGCGTCTGTGGTTGCCAGATCGCAGGCTCCATAGCATGGATCGGCTGAAACTATTGGCAATGCGCCTGCTTTTTCAACGATCTTGGCTAGTCGTGGTGCCGCTTGCTTTAGGCCTTCTGGCAACTGAATTAAGACTCTTTTTGCGCCAAGTTTCAATATTTCCTGTTTCACTCTCTCCTCCTCTAAGTCAAATTGCTTCATGTACACACCCCAAAGCGTTAGCTGATCCCCTGTACTTATTGAAGAAAAGAAGGATTGAGGTTTACTGCTCTATTTCCCATTCCCAAACTTGTTTCGGCTTCCGGACCGCGCGACCGAGAGCCCTCTCTTGCTGTTCAGCCAATTGCTCAAGGATCAGTTTCCGCTCTATGCTTGCAACAAGCCTCTTGGTGGCAACTACCGCATCAGCGTTCACTGATATACTGTCAATTCCAACTCTTACAAGGAATTCCGCAAAGTCGGGCAGGTTCGATGGACCCTCACCACATATCGAAACTGTACATCCATTTTCATGAGCTACCTTGATAAGATGTGCAAGTATTCTCTCAACTGCTGGATCTCTCTCATCGAAATAGCCCATCAGCCCAAGACGTTCAGAATCCCTGTCGATCATCAGTATGCCTTGAGTCATGTCGTTCGAGCCTATTGAGAAACCGTCAACAATTTTCGAGAATTCGTCAGCAAGTATGGCAATGGAGGGCGTTTCGGCCATGAACCACACTTTGAAGTCTTTTGATCTCTCCAAACCTTCCTGGCGCATGATCTCCAAGACTGCTTTGGCTTCCCACAGCGTGCGCACCACAGGAAGCATCACCCAAACGTTCTTCAAGCCCCATTCCTTGCGGCACTTGATAATAGCCTTGCACTCAAGCCTGAAAGCTTTCTCGTACCATTGGCTTATGTAACGACTGCAACCTCTCCAGCCAAGCATGGGGTTGGCTTCGACGATTTCGTACTTGTCGCCGCCTTTCAGCTCCCGGTATTCGTTAGTCTTGAAATCGCTGAAACGCACAACGACCGGGCGTGGCTGTATTGTTCTGGCAACGGTGGCTATTCCTTCAGCAAGCTTGTCCACAAACCTTTGACCTTGTCCAGTTTCAACGAAAAGCATTGGATGTTCTCCGATGTAACTGGCTAAGATGAATTCGGTGCGCATAAGACCTATGCCTTCGAAAGGCAAGTCCTGATAGTCTGTTATTTTCTCAGGAACGCCCAGATTCATGTAGATCTTGGTCGCCGTCACGGGCACAGACTGGAACACTCCACCAGTCATTGCTGGTGCATGTGAGTTGGCTGTGGCAGCGACTTGCTGTTCCACAGCTGTCTGCATAATTCCTTCGTATACAACACCGCTCTTTGAATCTACTGTATACTCCTTACCAGTAACCATCAGTTTTGTGGCGTTCTCTGAGCCAACAACACACGGAATACCCATTTCACGGCTTACGATGGCGGCGTGACACGTTACTCCACCTTTGTCGGTGACAATGGCTGAAGCGAGCTTCATGAAGGGCACGTAGTCAGGGTTAGTCATCTCGGTCACGAGAATGTCGCCTTTCTGCATGAGTTTAGAGGCTTCATCAATACTCGTGACTACTTTCGCCTTGCCCATTCCGTAGCCTCTCTTGCCAGCGGCAATTCCCTTGACAGCAACTTTCAGGACCTCAGTAGCCTTCGGCCCCTCAACCACGGCCTTCACAGGTTTCTCAGCAAGTTTCAGGCTCCATACTGTTTCAGGCCTCGACTGAACAATGAACATGCTTCCTGGAAACTGTAGATCACGGTCTATCGCCCACTCAATATCCTGAGGCGTTCCATAGTGATTTTCAATGCGGTTAGCAAGTTCTGCGAGCTTGACGATTTCCTCGTCATTGACGCAAGGCTGTTCTTGCTTATCAACAGGCACATCAGCATGAACCGTTTTGCCTGTGTTCGGGTCGCGAATGTACTGAACCGTCTTCCTTGCCAGGCGTCTCTCAACTATCTTGCCGCTCTTCTTGTCAACGACGAAATCGTCTGGCGTAACTGCACCAGAGACGACGGCTTCCCCTAGGCCGTGGTTGCCTTCAATGACTATTTGGCCTAGGTCTCCTGTGACAGGGTTGATTGTGAACATGACGCCAGCGGCACTGGAATTGACCATCTTCTGGACGCCTACGCTTATGAAAACCTTCTCATGGGCAAAGCCTTTCTCGGTTCGATAGAATATGGCTCGCGGCGTGAAGAGGCTGGACCAGCATTTGATAGTAGCTGTAAGAACTTCATTGACGCCTCTGATGTTCAGGTATGTTTCCTGTTGACCTGCAAAGGAAGCGTCTGCCAAGTCTTCAGCAGTGGCACTCGATCTCACCGCTACGAAAACGTCTTTCAAGTTGAGCCTTCTGCAAAGCTCCTCGTAGGCAGCTCTGATGGCGGTCTCAACATCTCTAGGCATGGGCGTTGACTCTATCAGCTCTCTGATTTTCTTGGAAGCAATCTCAAACTGCTTCGGGTCATTCAGATTCGTCACGGTTTCCTTTATGATCTCGTAAATCCTGCTGGCTATGCCTGTTTCCTCAATGAACTTCTTGTAAGAAAAGGCAGTTATTGCAAAACCCGGCGGAACTGGTATTCCAGCGTTCGTCATTTCACCGAGATTCGCATTCTTCCCTCCCACAGACGGAATGTCGGTCTTCCTCAGATTTTCAAACCACAAAACTAGTTCGGTTTTCATTTCAGCCAACTGGCTTCACCTGCTCTAGAGGCGTTTCGGGTTGCAGTTTCTCGATGACTATTCTGCATGGAATAGGAAGCTTAGCAGCGCCGTTCTTCAAAGATCCCTTTGCAAGTTCGACACTGTCCTTGTTCACGCGAACGGTGATTATCGTCTGGTTGGCTTTCACGCGTGCCGCGGTTCCAACTGGTTTTCCGAAGGATCTGCGCATGCCGTCCTGCAAACGGTCTGCGTGCGCGCCGAATATCATCTTGTTCTCTCTCAGAATGGCGTGTGGGTAAGGGTGAACGTGTAAATAGTAGTTATTCACAAGCTTCTCCATCAGGCCACGGTTTGTGGCTACACGCGCCGCTTCCAGCGCGCTGTGGCGAATCTGGGCCTTCTCCAAGGCTATGAGTTTGCCTTCATACTCAAACTTGGCTCTTGTATCCCCCATGATGAACTTGTTGATCTTGGGCGGCGGAAAACCCTTCACAAACTCTTTCCTCGTATAAGATTGACCCTTTACCGGCCTGTAGTTTTTCGCACGCATAGGATATCCCTCTTCTGCATACCATAACTTCTATCGTATTTAAACAAATCGTTGAACATACCTTCTGATTAAAGTTATGAATTTAGAGTCAAACTTGGCAATCAGAATATGAGGTTCAGTTCAGCCTCAAGGTTGCAGCCGTTTGTTCTTGAGCCAAATCTTAGCAAGCTCATCATAGTTCGGAAAGATTCTTTTAAGGATTGGAATGTACATTTGCATCTCATCATCGATCAAGTATTGGAACTGGTATTCGCCATTGTACGGAGCTGGTTCGCCTTCCCGTGTGACGAATTCTATGTGCATAAAGGGATCTCCACGCTTAATCGTTATTGGGCGACGGTCGTTGCTCAGGTTCACGAGTTCTAGGGCTAGTCTGCCGACGAAGCCGCTGTGAACCTTTGCCGCATTCAAGAAGGATAAACCCATTCTCCCATACTTGCTCTTGGCGGTTAGGTGGGCTACGAAGTTCGGCGGGGTGAAGACGACTTCGTGGGAGATCAGGTTCTTGTGCTCAAGATAGTGAAGAGTTGTTTCCTCCCTCACTGTCAGAATATAGCCATCTCCATCAAGCAAGTTATAATCGTATGGGTATATGCACTTGTAATCGTCAATAAGCCCTTTCAACTTGTCTTTACCTATGACGCACATTCAAGCGAAACCTCCAATACTTTTCTAGCAATACGAATCTTTCACGTTATATACTTTTTCGACAACACAGATGAGAAGGAGAGAAGACCTGTGAAATGCGACTACTGCAGGAAAAATCCGATCTATAGATGCGGCATGTGTGCAAGAGTGACATGTGCGAAGCACACAAGATTGCGACCCGTCTGCCCATCATGTGCAAAGAAAAACACCATAGGATTCGGGATAGCGAAGGCAGTTTCTGAAAGAGAAACGGCGAAGATTCGTGAACTGGTCAAGGTATTCTGGGGAGAAGAGGAGCAACTGACCTTTGACAAGAAATTCGTTGCGGCGAAGCTCCCTGCGTATGTGGCAAGAGTGGACAAGGATATTGCAGGTTTTGTTTCCTTCGCAGACGTGGATGATGCCATAATAGTCGTGGCTTTAGGGATCTTGCCTGAATATCAGAATGCTGGTGTTGGAAGAAGCTTGATTGAGAGGGTTGAAGCCAAAGCACAAAGGTTGCGGAAGAAGAGATTGCTGGTCTCTACTTCGAATGATGATTTGCCAGCTTTAGCGTTTTACCAGTCGATTGGCTTTCAGATTTACGAAGTGAAACCTGATGCCATAGCGGAGAAGCATGGTGAAATCCTTGAGGGTGTAGGAGGATTGCCGATAAGAGACGAGCTTAGACTAAGAAAAACTCTTCATTGAAATTTCAAGTGGTTCTCTGTTGGCGTCTGATCTCATCCAAAGTCTTCTTGGCTTTGGAATATGCAGCAAACAATTCAGAGAGTTTGTCGCATGGGTATCCGGAGCAGCAGGCGCAGTTCTCAACCTTCTTCTCTTTTGCACACTTCCGCATTCTGCAGACATTGCAGTTGCTGAAGACGCGAGGGCCACTGCTTAGGCAACCATCGCAGTTGATGTCTTCTCGTTTGTACTCTTTTCCGTACTGTTTGGTAAACATTTCAGCCACTCGCCGTCTCTCTGAATTATCATCTCTTTGCGTGGCTATTAGAACGGGGCAATCGGAACAGACAATCCCACAGTAGGCAACTACCTTATCCATCAAACACACTGAGTGGGATTATACTGGGAAGGCTACTTAACTTTCAGTGCTCCGCTTTGACAAGCACTATTGTTTCAAAGAAAGGTAGGTCACGCTGGGCGGCGATGCTGGCTTTCAGACCGTTTTGTTTGAACCTTCTCGCAGTCTGTTCAATGTCAGACAGGGTGGATTGCATGAGGAGAATTCGCCCAGTTTGCTCCAGGTATCTCGGTGCCTTCCTGATAAAACGGTCAATGATTTGCCGACCAGTGGTTCCTCCAACCCATGCCCGTTCAGCCCAAGAATCGCCCTCCAACTGCTCACAGGGCACGTAGGGAGCATTGAAAAGGATCAGATCAAACCTTTCCCCAGCTCTTAGCGGAGCAAACAAGTCACCTTGCACGAAAGACAGCTTGCTTGTAACGTGGTTAAGTTCTGCGTTTGCTCTAGCGCAGCGAACAGCAAACGGGTTCACATCAACCGCAACCACACCTGCAGCATGTCTTGCGGCAACTACTCCGAGCAACCCACAGCCAGTGCCCATGTCAATGACGGTGTCTCCATCGTTAACCGCTAGGTTTTCAGCAAAGAGGAATGAGTCTTCAGCAGGCTCGTATACATTTTCATCAACAAGGAACACATAGTCCTCGAAGAAAACCTTCTTACGCGGCAATTGCATTGGCCAGCGCTCCAAAATCCTCAGGGGCGAATTCCCTTACTCGCTTCTCTCGAAAAGGAATAACGCCAACAAGGTTAGCAGCTTGTTCCGCCGTCATAGCACGTATACCTTTCAGGTATGGCAGAATGGCGTTTCTGAGCTTCCTGTTGCGGTTTGTGAAAAGCGATTGCGCAAGCCGTTTGAACTGCGCCTCATTTTTCACCATGAATGGCCTAGGCCTTTTGGGTGCCAAGCGCACAATAACCGAATCAACCTTAGGTTCCGGATAAAACATCCATTTCGGAACTCCGTCCAAGAGACCTGCTTCAACGTAATAGTATGCAGCAACTGTCAACCAGCTGTAATCGTCACTTCCAACAGAAGCCACAAGGTGGTTCGCAAACTCTTTTTGAAATATCAGGATCGCGCAATCGAAATCCTTGTTTAAGAGCCATGAGAGCAGTTTCGAAGAAATCTGATAAGGCGGAATCGAAACAACCTTGTTGAAGGTGGGAATAGGCATCTTAAGCACGTTGCCTCTGACTATTTCGACGTTAGCCAGATCCTTGACTTGCTCACGCAGGGCTCCCGCAATGTCTTCGTCCACCTCTACAGCCACGACGCGTTTGCAGTTGTTTGCCAAGGCCCGTGTTAAGAAACCAAAGCCCGCGCCTATGTCGAGCACCACATCCTGTTTGTTGAGGTCCGCATAGTCGATTGCGCGTTGAAAGATTGAGGGTTCGACTGAAAAGTTTTGTCCCAAGAGCTTGTTCGGAGAGATTCGATGTGTTCGAAGCAGAAGCTTCGTTCTTTCTAGGAGGCTCATTGTTATCTCATAACTGGTTTGAATAAGCTATTGAGCTCTTGTGAATAGGCGATACTTGCTGTCGCCGGATAGCTCCTCCATGACCCTTTTTGTGATAAGCTTCACGGGATTGGGGATTTCTGTGCGTTTTTGCAGGTCGTCGAAGCTTTCGAAAGGTTTCTTTTCGCGCGTGTTTATGACTTGCCACATGTACTTCTTTCCGATTCCTGGAATGAGTTCTAGTGCGTGCATTCTTGGCGTTACGGCTCTTGCATTGTTGAAGAAGTCAATGAACCATTCTTCACGGTTCAGCACAATTCGGCTGATTACAGATGGAAGCTCGGTCTTGGCGGCGACCGTCAGCTCTTCATAGCCTATGCGGCCGATGATGTATGTGACTTCTTCACGTGCTTCTTTTCCCACGTAAAGACGGTCGTGAGGTTTGAGGTTTGATCCTTCTTTGATCAGCGCTTCCAAGAGTGTGAAGAATTCCTCGCCTACCAGTTGGACTAGTGCTCCCGCTCGGTAGCCTGCCCTTCCTGAAACACGTACTCCCGGGCGGCCGTGCGGCAGAAAGTCCAGTACGTAGGCGTACTCTTCGTAGCGCTTCTCCATCATCGTCATAATCGACCTTATACTAGCTATTTGTTGCTTAAAAAATAGTAGCAGAATCGCCTATTTCAATCTTCGATTTTCCTCTAGGAGAGCAACCATAGCTTCGAGCTTTGAAGCTTCAATTATTTTCTTTCCGCCTGCAAGGAAAACTCTTAACTCTTCAATGCTTCTTGGCATGCAGTTAACCACTTGAACAGCTTCATCCTCGTCCAAACCGTATTCGGTGACGAGTTTCTGTACTAGTTTCTCGGCTGGGTCAACATCTGCTTTGGAGAATTTGGACACATAGTCGAATGTGCGACGCTGGAACTGGTCCAAGTTGGCTTCGCCCATGGATTCCAGCCTCTTCTTCACTTGCGGAAGTGTAAGTCTTCTTTCTTCTACATTCCTCTTTGCCATTCTAATCACCCTTGCAGGGTGTCAAGTGCTCAGGTCGAACGATTATCTCCTTCACGGCGTCGCCTTGAGGAACTTTCAGGACGTAGCTTCGTCCTCGTTTGCTGATTACTGTGCCGACTTTGCCGTGGTAGCGTCTGTGAGGCATTCCTTTTTGGACGCTTGAGTCTATCATGACGACTACGCTGGTTCCAGGTTGGTATTCTTGAAGCAGTTTGCTGAGGTGTATTTTGCCGCGTTCTCTGGGTTCTTTTGTGAGAAGGCGACGTGCTCCTGAACGAAAGCCCTTTGATTTCTTCATTTTTCCACCTCTTCTTGGTCTCCCATAATTATGTTCAATACGTCAAGTTTCATGGGCTTCGCTTTGTTGTTGAGAAGCTCTGACACGCTTGGTGTTGTTCTTCCTTCATCTCCGCTCACTAGTTCCTTGACGTAGAGCCCTCCGGCGCATCGTACTTTCATTTCAGCCGTATGAGGTGAGAGCTTCTTAACTTTAACGTCGTATATGTACTTTTCCCGCGTCAAATCCGCACGTCTATGCATCACGCGAATAGGAGTTTTCTGGCTGATCAGCGTGTTCGACAGATTCTCCTCCAATAACCGCAAGTCACTGGCCGCGACCTTATTCTCAAACTCGACAATCACCCGATATTCCTTCTGTCTGGATTCGCCCTTCTTCAGTCTTCTGACGGCGTCTTTGTTCGCAAGCTTCAGGTTTGAGACCTCAACTTTGTCTTTGCCGAACGTGTTCACAGCTTCTTCCATTTCCTTAAGATTTAGGAAGCGTTTTCTTGGTCTCGTGATTTCAACCACGAAGGGTCTGCCGTTGCCCAGCATGCGAGCGTCGATGTCTTCTCTTCCTGAAGCATGAAATGATCCTTTTGGGCCTTCTGTGGTGTCCAAGAAGGGCTTTTCGATTATTTCTTCTACGGATTCTGGATACAGTTTGCCAGTCCAGTTGCATTCTTTGCAGCCTTTTCCGCGGCAGTGTGAACAGAACCATCGGGACTGTGGTATGCCTCTAACAAGCTTCCTGTAACGTCCTGACACGAAAAGCGGGTTTACCTGAAGCCAGACCTTTCCAGCAAACGGATTGACAAGAACAACGATCTCGGGCTTTCTAAACTCCACTTCCTTATCATTACGCTCGGCAATCGCCTTGCCTATCAATCTTCCAAACTCGTTCCGTATGTTCTCGCCATGGCTAACATCAGACTCTGCTTTGAACTCGTCTTCGCGCTCAGCAATAGCTACAGGCAACTCCACACCAACCAAAAACGTGCTATACTCATAATCTTGGAGAAACTCAAATCCTTTCTCCGCTAGAACCTTAATGTTTTCAAACTTGCCATCACACAGAAAACACTTTTCTGGGATGTTCTTGTTGAGGATTCGCTTCTTTGTTTTCCTTAGCACTTCTTTCGCTGTCTGGGAGAACCCGTTCGTGGCAAGAACCTTGAGAATTCTTGTGCCTTCTTTTTCTCCTGAGAGCATCAGGGAGTGAGCGTTGAGAGTCAGAACCGACTTTACTGCTTTTCCTCTTTCGTCGTTTCCTAGACCATGTCCGAGCATGGCGAATTGTCTTCCTAGGCAGTGGTCGCACAGAGGATGTTTTTCAAGCATCCTCAGGGCTTTCTCAAGAATGGACATTTTGCGACTTTTCCTAAATGGTTGTGGCCTACTTGATGTCTAGGGGCAATCCCTTGCCGAAGAAGGGCAGTTTCTTCTTTCTTCGCAACGTCTTGAGCATTCGACGCATCATCACGTATTGTTTTAGAAGTTCTTTGACTTCTTTTTCGATTGTACCTGAGCCTCTGGCTACGCGTTTCATTCTTGATGAGTTGAAGATTTTCGGGTTTTCCTTCTCTTCGACCGTCATTGACTGAATCATCACACGCCATTTTTCCAAACGACCCTCAGCAGTGTTCAGCATGTCTTCAGGAATTTTGTAGGAAACACCTGGGATCATGGACAGAAGCTTTTTGAAAGTGCCCATGCCTTTCATGGCTTCGAACTGCTCGTACATGTCTGTCAATGTGAACTTGCCGCTCAGGATGGCTTTAGCCTTCTTCTCCGGAACCTTTACCTCAGCATCGCGGACCTTCTCGATGAGAGTTTCCAAGTCGCCCATCCCCAATAGTCTGCCAACAAATCGCGAGGGGACGAAAGCTTCCACGTCTTCTACCTTTTCGCCTGTGCCTATGAACTTGATGGGTGCGCCTGTGGCAGCGACAGCCGACAAAGCTCCACCTCCTCTGGCCGATCCGTCGAGTTTTGTGACGAGGATGGAGCCGATGGGTGTGGCTTCGTGGAAGGCTTTTGCTTGAACCGTTGCCTGTTGTCCTATGGTTCCGTCGATTACTAGCATGACTTCGTCGGGCTTGATGTTCTTCTCTAGCATCTTCATTTCTTTGATTAGTTCGTGTTCTTCTTTGTGGCGGCCGGAAGTGTCAACGATCACGATGTCTTTGTCGCTGTATTGTTTGAGGCCTTGGTTGGCTGTTTTGATTGGGTCTTTTGCTTTGGGGTCGCCATAGATGGGCACGTTTATTCTGTTGGCAAGTTGCTGAAGCTGCGCGAATGCTCCAGGACGGAAAGTGTCCACGCAGACCAGTGCGGGTTTCAGTCCTCTTTTTTGGAAGTATCTTGAGAGTTTGGCTGCTGCGGTTGTTTTTCCGGAGCCTTGGATGCCTAC